>NZ_FOVQ01000005.1:0-255395 GCF_900115215.1 Pseudobutyrivibrio sp. UC1225
CTATGCTAAGAGGCTGGATTAATTATTTTGGGAAATTCAATCCATCAGCCATGAAATATACACTTCAATGTATAGAACGTAGGCTAGTAAAATGGGCAATGTGTAAATATAAGAACCTTCGTGGTCATAGAAGACGGGCAGAAAAATGGCTCACGTCTGTAAGAAAACGAGAGCCGAGATTGTTTGCACACTGGAGCAAAATGTATTCGTATTGTTAGATGATAAGAGCCGTATGAAGGGAGACCTTCACGTACGGTTCTGTGAGAAGTTTGAGGTGAAAATCCTCCTACTTACTCGACTGAGAGGTCGGGAGATTAATTAAATCTCCCTCCTACTCGATTACCTATAACTAGCTGTTTTCTTCGGCTGCAAATATTCTTTTATATTTGCTGCTGTAATGGTAAAATTTAAATGAATAAGATATCTTTGACTATTTATATTGGAGTGAGAAACTATGGCAGATGAAAAATTTCAAATGACATTTATGGAGGCCAGGATTGTTAGATTGGCTTCATATAGATGGAATCTTCCGGTAGAAAAGATAATAGATTTATTTAGAAAAGTAGATGTTCTTGGATATATAGAGACAGGATTTGGAATTTTCCATTGTGAAGGTGATGAAACAGTTCTTGATGATGTAGAAAAATATCTTATCAGAAAAGGAGTTAATCTTAATGGTTGAATTAAAGGAAGGCCTGATTTTATATCATGGCAGTTATTGCCACATTGACAGCTTATTTAGCAGGTGCCTTTGGAAATGTTGGGGAGGCTGAAGCAGATACATTATGTATGAATCAGTTGCTTCCTAATAAACTTCAAGATCAATTGTGTTTTAGAACGGATAAGGCATTATCGTGTTTAGAGTTTATTGAGGGAGAAAAAATATGGCTGAACAAGTAGTATCAAAGGAGAGGCTAGATTATACAGTTGACGCTTTGATATCCATGGTTGTTTCGGAATTGGCTGAAGAGTTAAAGCAAGATGAAAAAAATATTTTAGAAGACTTTTTGATTTCTAAAACAGGAAAAGCACTTTATGATACTGAAACTAAACTTTGGTGCAATGGCCCAACATATATAGCTGAAATCTATAAGAAAGAGAAGGGACTTTAGTAAGGTCACTAAAATTAAAATGCACATAATCGATTTTACAAAAGCTAGAAAACAGAAGGTTTATCCTCTATCGCAGAAATTTTTTGGGAAAAATCCAGCTGGACAGGAGCTGGGTTTTACCAATTACTACATGACGATAGATGGTGAGCCTTTTTTCGCTATAAGCGGGGAATGTCATTTTACCAGAGTGGCAGAGAGCCAGTGGGAGGACACCATCCTGAAGATGAAGGCAGGCGGGCTGAATATTGTTTCTACCTATGTCTTCTGGAACCATCATGAGGAGATTGAAGGGGAGTTTTGCTTTGATGGCAGAAGAAATCTACGGAAGTTTGTGGAAATCTGTGCAAAGCATGACATGTTTGTAATCCTTAGAATTGGTCCCTTCTGTCATGGCGAAGTGAGGAATGGAGGATTGCCTGACTGGCTGTATGGAAAGCCTTATGATGTGAGAAGTAATAACTCGGCATTTTTGGAACAAGTGAGATTGTTGTATAGGGCAATTGGAGAGCAGATACAAGGCCTACTATATAAAGATGGAGGCCCTATCATCGGCGCACAGCTTGATAATGAATATATGCATTCAGCAGCACCATGGGAGATGACTACAGGAATTTCCAATGAGTGGGTAAATGGAGGCCGCGACGGTGATGCGTATTTGGTAGCACTGAAAAATATCGCAATCGAAGAAGGCATTGTTACACCATTTTACACCTGCACAGGCTGGGGTGGCGCAGCCACTCCTACAGGCGAGATGCTTCCACTTTGGGGCGGCTATGCTTTCTGGCCTTGGATGTTTTATGGAAACAAGGATTACAAGCATCCTGCAACACCTGAATACATTTATAGAGATAATCACAATAACGCTGTGAAATCCACCTATAACTTTGAACCATTCTATGAGCCTGAGTCTATGCCATATTCCTGCTGTGAAATGGGTGGTGGAATGATTCCTTTCTATAATTATCGCTTTCATTTTCCATGTGAATCGGTGGATGCGATGGCAAATGTAAAACTTGCCAGCGGCTGTAATTTCCTTGGATATTACATGTACAGGGGTGGAACAAATCCTCACGGTCTGAGAATGGATTATTTGAATGAACATCAGGTGCCAAAGCTTGGTTATGACTACAATGCACCTATAGGAGAATTTGGACAGCTTCGCCCAAGCTTTTACAGGCTTAGATGTATTCATATTTTCTTAAAGCACTTTGGTCATTTGCTTTGCCCAATGACTACTATATTGGCAGATGATAATCAGGGATTGATTCCGGAAGATAATTCGTATTTACGATATGCAGCAAGGACAGATGGTGAAAGTGGATTCCTGTTTATAAATAATTATCAGGACCATATTGAGCAGGCTGATAAGGTAAATGAATCAATAACCATCAAATTGAAGGATAAAGAAATTACAATAGATGACCTTTCCATAGCAGCAGGGGAAGAGGCAATTCTTCCTATTAATTTAGATATGGATGGTGTGCGACTGGAATATGCCACAGCTCAGCTGCTTTCGAGAGTGGAGACGGATACGAGTCTTATATATATATTCTTCAGACCAGCAGGAATGAAGCCAGTGTATAAATTCGAAGGCGAAGAGATTATTGAGATTCCAGATAGTCCATCCTACAGTTTTGGAAAGCAGGTTAAAGGCAAACCATTGTCAATAATAACGTTGTCCCGAGAATTGTCACTGGAGTACACAGAAATAAAGCCACCAGCAGAGCTCACAAATCAAAACAAGAGAGTGCTCACACCTAAGCAGTGCGGTGAGTCCAGATTTACAATAGAGATTCCAAAGTTGAATCCAGAGGCAAAGGATACGCTGCTTCAGATTAATTATAGTGGCGACATAGGACAGTTGTTTGATAAGACTGGAAAACTGCTTCACGACGATTTCTGCTGTGAATCCACCTGGGAAATCGGGCTAAAGGAGCTTGGTATTAAAGGGGGAGATGTGCTTACTCTCTACATAACACCTAAGAAGGATGATGTTGTGGTAGATGTGTCATCAACTATGGCAGGAAGACTGGAAAAGGCAGATGGAGTCCATTATGCACTAAGAAAAGTGGCGTTGGTGGAGACCTTGGAAGGCTAGCTGCAAAAAGATACTTGACTTTAAAAGTCTAAATAACTATACTTTACTCAAATAAAGAAGGGGAACGGTCATGGCATTTACATCTATGCTTAATAATCTCAATAATAACAATAATAATTCCGTGAATAATAATCAGGGGATTTAATTTTATTGCTGTTGATGAGATTTGAAGATTGTTCAAATATGTAAGAATTAGCGAGCCTCATCAAGCGCAAGTTTGATGGGGCTTTAATTATGTAATTCAATAATAAGGAGAAAATAAAATGAGCGTTAAAACAATTGACGTAAGAACACTTTCAAGAAACTTTAAAGAGTTCGACGGCAAGGAAGTTACAGTTTCAGGCTGGGTCCGCAACATGCGTGATTCTAAGACATTCGGTTTCTTAGTACTTGCTGACGGAACATTTTTCAACCCAGTACAGGTTGTATTTAACCAGGATAAAATCGACAACTTCGACGAGGTTTGTCATTTAAATGTAGGTGCAGCTGTATATGCAACAGGTATCGTTACACTTACACCAGAGGCAAAGCAGCCATTCGAGATTCAGGCTACAAAGATTGATGTAGAAGGAAAGTCTACACCAGATTATCCAATCCAGCCAAAGAGACACACAATGGAGTACCTTCGTACACAGACACATCTTCGTCCACGTACAAACACATTCCAGGCTGTATTTAGAGTTCGTTCTCTTTGCGCATACGCAATTCACAAGTTCTTCCAGGAGCGTGATTTCGTATATGTACACACTCCACTTATCACAGGAAGTGACTGCGAGGGTGCAGGTGAGATGTTCCAGGTTACAACAATGGACCTTAACAACATCCCTAAGACAGAGGATGGCAAGGTTGATTTCTCACAGGATTTCTTCGGCCATGCTACAAACCTTACAGTTTCAGGTCAGTTAAATGGTGAGACTTATGCTCAGGCATTCAAGAACATCTACACATTTGGACCTACATTCCGTGCAGAGAACTCTAACACAACTCGTCATGCAGCTGAGTTCTGGATGATTGAGCCAGAGATTTCATTTGCTGATCTTGAGGACGATATGATTCTCGCTGAGGACATGATTAAGTTCGTTATCAACTACGTTCTTGAGCATGCTCCAGAGGAGATGGAGTTCTTCAACAACTTTATCGACAAGGGACTTCTTGATAGACTTCATCATGTTGCATCTTCTGATTTCGGTCGCATCACATACACAGATGCTGTTGCTGAGCTTGAGAAGCACAACGATGAATTTGATTACAAGGTATCTTGGGGCTGCGATCTTCAGACAGAGCATGAGAGATATCTTACAGAGAAGATTTTCGGAAAGCCTGTATTCGTTACAGATTATCCAAAGGAAATCAAGGCTTTCTATATGAAGCTCAACGAGGATGGAAAGACTGTAGCTGCTATGGACTGCCTCGTTCCTGGTATCGGTGAGATCATCGGTGGCTCACAGCGTGAGGACAACTACGATGTTCTTGTTGAAAGAATGAAGGAGTGCGGTCTTAAGGAAGAGGATTACCAGTTCTACCTTGACCTCAGAAAGTATGGTTCATCTAGACATGCTGGATTTGGTCTCGGCTTCGAGCGTTGCGTAATGTACCTTACTGGTATGGGCAACATCCGTGACGTAATTCCATTCCCAAGAACTGTTGGAAACTGCGACTTATAATAAAGACTAGGAGGGTTAAGTTATGAGCAAGATTTACATCCCAGATGGATACGCGTCAGCGTTAGATTTAAAAGAGACACAGATTGCTATTAAGAGGGTTAAAGACTTCTTTCAGGCACAGCTTACAGCTGAGTTAAATTTACACCGTGTTACAGCACCACTTTTCGTTCGCCCTGAGTCAGGTTTGAACGATAACTTAAATGGTGTTGAGCGCCCAGTTGCCTTTGGTGTAAAGGAACAGAATGATAAAGAGGTTGAAGTTGTTCACTCTCTTGCAAAGTGGAAGAGAATGGCACTTGGCCGCTATGGTTTCAATGTAGGCGAAGGTCTTTATACAGATATGAATGCTATTCGTCGTGATGAGGACACTGACAATATTCATTCTATTTATGTTGATCAGTGGGACTGGGAATGTATCATTGAGAAATCTGCTCGTAACGAAGAGACTCTTAAAAAGTACGTAAAGAGCGTTTATGCAGCTCTTCGTGTTACTGAGAAATATATTGCAAATTCATATGACTATGTACAGTGCATTCTCCCTGAGGAGATTCATTTTATCACTACTCAGGAGCTTGAGGATAGATGGCCTGATTTAGATGCTCATCAGCGTGAGTATGAAGCAGCTAAAGAGTACGGCGCTATCTTCCTTATGAAGATTGGTGATTTGCTTAAGTCTGGAGAAAAGCACGATGGTCGTGCTCCTGACTATGATGATTGGCAGCTTAACGGTGATATCATCGTTTACTATCCTGTAGATGATATTTCACTGGAGCTTTCATCAATGGGTATCCGTGTTGATGAGGACAGCCTTAAGGCTCAGCTTCAGAAGGCTGGCTGTGAGGAGAGAGCAGAGCTTCCATTCCAGAAGGCTATTCTTGATAAGAAGCTTCCTTATACAATCGGTGGTGGTATCGGTCAGAGCCGTATTTGTATGTTCTTCCTCAGAAAATGCCATATTGGCGAGGTACAGTGCTCTATCTGGCCAGAAGAGGATGTTGAGTACGCAAGCCAAAAAGGTGTAGTCATCCTATAAAAGACAAATAATAAATACTGTCTTTCGCTGACAAACAAAACACTTTACAATTGTATATTTTTATCGTACAATATCTTTCGGCTCTCTTTCAGGGAGCCGATTTTTTCGTCTATAAAATATTTTTTATGTTGTCCTTTACTTTAAGACTTTAGTGTGCTACAGTATTATTGTAGTGATAAAGTTTATATTGTGGGATTTTTATTAGGAGTATTTGTAATAATGAATAAGAAACTTGAAACAGCAGAGATGGATGAGCTTTTAAGAGCTATTCTTAGCCTCGAGACAGTCGAGGAAGCCTATGAATTTTTTGAAGATCTTTGTACAGTTAATGAGATGGTAGCTATGAAGCAGCGCTTCGAGGTTGCCAAGATGCTTCGCGAGGAGCGTACATATCAGGACATCGCTGATGAGACTGGCGCTAGTTCAGCTACTATCAGCCGTGTTAATCGTGCCCTTAATTATGGTAACGATGGATATGATATGGTTCTTAAGAGAATCAGCAAGTAGTGATAAGGTAATCAGAGATTTAAGGTCAGGCTTTTATGCCTGATCTTTTTTTGTGAATTTTTCTATGACGTTATAAAAATTAGATTGACAACAAAATAATATCGAAATATAATGTCGTTTGCGTTTATAGAAATTTGGAGGTTAAATCTAATATGAATGGAATGAAAAAGTTTGTCGCTGTTGCAGCAGCTTTCGCTATAGCAGTGACAGGATTTATGGTTGATAAGAATGATGCAAAGGCATGGTCTGTAATGGACGTCAGTCAGATTAATTATAAAGCTTTAAGAGCCCCTGAGCAGGATAATGATATAAATCAGACTAATTCTTATGGCATACCTTATTATTATGAAGGTCAGACATTTGAAATTTACGGATTTACAACTGATATTGATGATAGAACATATAATGTTAATCGTATAGGTCAACCGGGAAATGGTAATGCCTATGGTTGGATAGATGGAGAAAACGATCCTATTCCTGAGTCTGAGGATGATTATATTTTAGCGGTTGCTACTAATGACGAAGGCACGATTTCAGTAGAAAATGGTGTTTGGACAACTAATAGATTAAATGCCCATACTTATTATTATCCAGCGACTAGAAATGCGAATGGTGAATTAAGATATAAATGGGATGATGCTATTCGTTTATATGGAACTTATACTATTATGGGTTCTATCTTTATTACAGATGAATCAGGCAAGATTTTAGAAGAAGATGTACCTAGTGGCACTATAGGTAATAGCAGTACATTTGGAGTAAAAACCATTAACTCTAAATACTCTATTACAGCAACTTCTGATAATGAAAGTATTGCTACTGTAAAGGTTGATGGTAGAAACTTCATAATTGAAGGAAAGTCTGCAGGTGTAGCTCATATCACAGTTATTGATGAAAAAGGAAACGAAGCTAGTATGTCTTACTTTGTAAAGGACGCTTCACAGACAAATACTACTTCTACCACTTCAAATAATTCAACTAATATAGATGTAAGTTCAGCTTCAACTAGTTCATCAGACAGTTCTTCAAGTAGTTCATCTGCAACTGTTCAAACAAAGGAACGTCCAGTTGACTCTTTTGAGACAGTAACTGTTAATGCTAATGGCGAACAAGTTAGAACTATTGTAACAAATAATGGAGTATTTAAATCTTCACTTGATAGTGTAAATGATGTTGTTCCAGCAGGAGCATCATTTACTAGTGCAGAGATTGAGCCAACTGCTCAGTATTACGTTACTGTTAATGAGGCTTTCAAGAAGTTCTGGAATAATAACGAGAATGAAGTATCTTACAAAATTGGCAAGATGGTAGAATTCGATCTTGCAGACATGAGTGGTGCTGCTATTCATCAGCTTGACGGATATGTAACTGTTTCTATGGATATGCCATCAGACATGGTTGTAGGCGAGAATCAGGTTGTTAAGGTATATCGTGTTGCTGAGGATGGTACGGTAGTACAATGTCCTACAGTTGTAGAAAATGGTGTAATCCAGTTTGCTACAAACCACTTCTCTACTTACGTATTTGTAGTTGAAGATGAGCAGACTTCTGCAAGCGCAACATCAACAACAAAATCTCCAAAAACAGGAGAGGAATAAGAATAAACTTTTTAGGGAGACTGAAATAATAGCAGTCTCCTTTTTTAGGTATAAGTATGAAGAAAAAAGATTTGATTGGTTGTATAGCCATAGTTTTAGTTACAATTATTGGCATTACGATATATGTAGGGATATTCAAAAAGGATAACTCAGAGGAAATGCCAAAAGATGCTGTTTCAGCTCCAATTGAAGTTGTTAGCGTTCAGAAACCAGAAGTAACTACTGATACCAAAGATATAGCAGCGCTTCAAAGTGATAATCCAGATATTTATGCGTGGATAACTATGCCAGGAACAACAGTTGATTACCCTGTACTTCAATCAGAAGAGGATAATTATTACCTTAATCATAAGGTGGATGGTACAGAAGGTCTTCCAGGTTCAATTTATACAAATCAAATAGATGGAAAAGATTTTCAGGTGGCAAATACAGTTGTATATGGTCACAACATGAAGAATGGTTCGTATTTTGGTCAGCTTCATTTATTTGAAGATAAGGACTTTTTCGATAATAATCGAGAAATTGATATTTACCTTTCAGATAGAAAACTAACCTTTGAGATTATTATTGCCAGCAGGTTCAATGATAGTTATCTTTCAGATACATATATAATGGAAAATCCAGTTGGAACAAAGCAGTTTTTGAGCGATTTGACAGCTTATGAACCGGATGCAGAGAGTACTCATATTATAGAGGGATATGATATGGGGGAGTATGAGCAAATTATTACTCTTTCAACTTGCGTGAAGGGTGTAGCGGAAGAAAGATATCTTGTTGTTGGTAGATTGATAAAAGTAGAGGCATACGAATAATCAAAGACAATGCAATATATTTATGCTAAAATGTGAGATGTAGTTTCTGAAACTACATCTCATTTTTTGTATAAGGGGAAAGATATGGATAATTCTAGAAAACGACTTAATGAAATTCTTCATCAGTTGGCTGAAATAGATTATGTTCATCCTGCTGATATTCCAAATATTGATTTATATATGGATCAGGTGCTGACCTTTTTAGATCAGGAGCTTGGTACTGTCCGCGAGGTAAACGAGGACAAGGCCATGACAAAGACTATGATAAATAATTACACTAAGAATCAGCTTATGCCACCTCCAGAAAAGAAAAAGTATTCCAGAGAGCATATGCTGAATCTTATCTTTATATATTACTTTAAGAATTTCTTGGGCTTGAAGGATATCAAGAGTATCTTAGACCCAATTAATGATAAGTACTATGGTGATAGTGAAGGTTTGTCTTTCTTTGATATTTATTGCGACATGGTCGGCTACGAGCGAAAGGTTGCAAAGGAAGTTACAAAGGACATTATTAAGAAGTACAACATGAGCCGAGAGGCCTTTGCTGACCAGGATGAAGAAAGCAAGGATGTGCTTCAGGATTTCACATTCATCTGTCTGCTTTCATTTGATGTATTCGTTAAGAAAATGATGATTGAACAGTATATTTCCAACCGTCGTAAAGATGAGGAAAAGGCAGACAATAGTTCCAAAGAAAAACCAAAAGAAAAGTGATTATTAGGTAGAAGGAACTATGTTTCTATGTTAGAATTATAGAACAAAGTTTCGAAAATAATCATAAATGTAAGGATAGTTTTGTTATGAATTTAGATTTTTTGAATGACAAGCAACGAGAGGGCGTAGTTACCACTGAGGGGCCAGTGCTTATTTTGGCTGGCGCCGGCTCAGGAAAGACACGAGTGCTTACCCACCGCGTTGCTTATTTAATAGAGCAGGGGGTGATGCCCTACAACATCATGGCTATCACTTTCACTAATAAGGCAGCCAGAGAGATGAGGGAGCGTATTGATAATATCGTCGGCTTCGGTTCTGATGGTGTTTGGGTAGCTACCTTCCATGCCAGCTGTGTTCGTATTCTTCGTCGTTTCTGCGAAAATCTCGGACAGGGCTACAGCAGCAATTTTACTATTTATGATACAGACGATTGCAAGACCCTTATGAAAGAGGTTTGCAAATATCTTCAGATAGATACAAAGCAGTTTAAGGAGCGAACATTCTTAAATGTAATTTCTGATGCTAAGAATAAATTAATTGGTCCTGAAGAATTTACTAATCGTGCCATGGGCGATTTTAATATGTCCCGTCAGGCCGCAGTATATCGCGAATATCAGGCTCGCCTTCGTCAGAATAATGCATTTGATTTCGATGATTTGATTATGAAGACTGTAGAGCTCCTTCGTTTAGATGGAGATGTTCGTGCTTATTATAATGATAAGTTCAAATACATTATGGTAGACGAGTATCAGGATACCAATGCAGCGCAGTTTGAGCTGGTTCGTTTGCTTACTGGCGGTGCACAGAATCTTTGCGTAGTAGGTGATGACGACCAATCCATCTACAAATTCCGTGGTGCTGATATTTATAATATTTTGAATTTTGAGCAGCACTTCCCTGCAGCTCACGTTATTAAGCTGGAACAGAATTATCGTTCTACAGGCAATATTTTGGAGGCGGCTAATTCTGTCATTGCCAATAACGAGGGACGTAAGGAAAAGGCTCTTTGGACAGAGGCTGAGGATGGAGATAAAATTCAGTTCCAGCAGTTTGACAGTGCATATGAAGAGGCTAGCTTTATTGCCAGCAACATAGGTGCTTTGGTTCGTAAAGGCGAAGCAGATTACAAGGATTGTGCAGTACTTTATCGTACCAATGCTCAATCACGTCTTATAGAAGAAAAAATGATTTATGAGGGTATCCCTTATAAGATTGTTGGCGGTGTTAATTTCTATAGCCGTAAGGAAATCAAGGATGTTCTTGCTTATTTAAAGACAGTTGATAATGGTAGTGATGATATTGCTGTTCAGCGTATCATTAATATTCCTAAGCGTGGAATTGGTGCTACCACTATCACAAAGGTTTCTGATTTTGCCAGAGAACGTGGTCTTAATTTCTACGAGGCACTGCTTCATTGTGAAGAGGTACCATCTATTGGAAAGGCAGCTACAAAGATTCAGGGCTTTACCAGCTTAATAGAGAAGCTGCGTCAGATTGCAAAAGAAGAATCTGTATCAGCACTTGTTGAAGAGATTTTGGATCAGACGGATTATGTGGCAGAGCTCAGAGCTGAGGGCACTGACGAGGCTAAGGCTCGTATTGAAAATATCGACGAGTTACTTACAAAAGCAGTTGCCTACGAAAAGGATGCAAGAGATGATGGCGAGGAGCCTACTCTTTCAGGATTCTTAGAGGATGTAGCGCTTGTTGCTGATATTGACAGCTATGAGGAAAGCGACAATTACGTTGTGCTTATGACTCTTCATGGCGCTAAGGGATTGGAGTTCCCACGTGTTTATATGGCAGGCATGGAGGATGGATTGTTCCCAGGTCAGGCAGCTATCTTTGATGGCGGCGGAGCAGATTCAGAGCTCGAAGAAGAGCGCCGTCTTGCTTACGTAGGAATCACCCGTGCCCGTGAGCATCTTACAATGACTGCAGCACGTATGAGAATGGTTCGTGGCGAGACAGCCTTCCATAAGATTTCCCGCTTTGTAAAAGAGATTCCTGAAGAGCTAGTAAAGGGCAATCTCTGGGAACCAAAGCCTATGGATGATTACAGCAGCACTCCTATTGGAGAGTACTCTGTCTACCAAAAGCCTTCAGGTTTCGGTAAGCCATTTGCTGCCTCTACAAGCTATGGTACAGCAGGTTCTACAGCAGGGAAAGGAAAGGGCAGCTACAGCGCCAGCAGATATTCTGTAGGTAGCTCCACTACTGCAGTTGCTAATAAGAACGGCACAAAGATTGAGAAGAGTGAATTGGATTATGGCATCGGCGACCGCGTCAGCCATATCAAATTTAAAGAAGGGACAGTTAAAGATATTATAGATGAAGGTCGCGACTACGAGGTCACAGTAGAGTTTGATGGTGTCGGCGTAAAGAAGATGTTTGCGTCCTTCGCAAAGTTAAAGAAAGTATAGGTGTAATTTATGAAACGTGGTGAAGTTGTACAAGGTAAAGTAATAAAAGTAAACTTCCCTAACAAAGGTATAGTAGAGACTGCTGAAGGAGACCGCCTTCGTGTAAAGGGTGTACTTCCAGGGCAGACAGTATCTGTAAGAGTTAAAAAGAGTTCAAAAGAAAAGGCTCAGGGTAATCTTCTTTCAGTAGATGCTCCATCTCCTCTTGAGATGGACTGCCCAGCTTGCGTGCATTTTGGAAAGTGTGGTGGTTGTACATATCAGTCACTTCCTTATGAGCAGCAGCTTAAGATTAAAGAGGGCATGATTCATGACCTTATGGCACCAGTTATCGGTGAGGATGTTTGGAATGCCACATACGAGGGAATCAAGGCCAGCCCTAAGCAGTTTGAATACAGAAACAAGATGGAGTTTTCTTTTGGTGATGAGGTAAAGGATGGTCCTCTTACTCTTGGTATGCACAAAAAGGGTAGCTTCTATGATGTTGTTACAGTAGATGGCTGCCAGATTATCGACGCAGATATGAGACGCGTTCTTACTATCACATTGGATTACTTCGCAAATGCGAAGCAGCCATATTATCGCAAGAATACACACGAGGGATATCTCCGTCATCTTCTTGTTCGCAAGGCAGCAAAGACTGGCGAGATTCTTGTGGATTTGGTTACAAGTACACAGATTTCATCTATCTATGAAATAGCTCTTTTAGAGGGATGGAAGCAGGCTCTTATTAATTGCCCTGATTGGGAAGGAAAGCTTACAGGTATCCTTCATACAAAGAATGATAGAGAAGCAGATGTTGTCTGCGATGAAGGTACAGAAATTCTCTATGGTCAGGATTGGTTCAAGGAAGAGATTCTTGGATTGTCATTTACAATCACACCATTCTCATTCTTCCAGACTAATTCACTTGGTGCTGAGGTGCTCTACAGTACAGCACGTGATTTTATTGCTGGCGGAGCTGACGGGGCAGAGGTATATGACCTTTATTCTGGAACAGGTACAATTGCTCAGGTTATTGCACCTGCAGCAAAGCATGTAACAGGTGTAGAAATCATCGCTGAGGCAGTTGAGGCTGCAAAGGACAATGCTAAGCTCAATGGCCTTGAGAACTGTGATTTCATCGCAGGAGATGTACTTAAGGTTCTCGATGATATTACTGAGAAGCCAGATTATATAATCCTTGATCCACCACGTGATGGCATCCATCCAAAGGCACTTGATAAGATTATCGATTACGGTGTAGATTCACTTGTTTACATCTCATGCAAGCCTACCAGCTTAGCTCGCGACCTTGAGGTATTCCTCGCCCGCGGCTACAAGGTCACACGCCTTGCCTGCGTGGACATGTTCCCAGGCACTTACCATGTGGAAACGGTTGTGCTTTTGTCCCAACAAAAACCAGATGATCATATTGAGATAGAGATTAATCTGGATGAGATTGATGCTACAAGTGCTGAGTCGAAGGCTACATACAAGGAAATTGAGGAATGGGTGCAGGAACACTACGGATTTCATGTAACAAATCTTAATATCGCTCAGGTAAAGCAGAAGCATGGAATTATAGAGCGTGAAAACTATAATAAGCCAAAATCAGAGAACAGCAGACAACCGGGATGTCCGGAGGAAAAAGTGAAGGCGATAGAGGAAGCATTGAGATATTTTCAAATGATATAAGGACATATTTTGTTGCGCAAGTTTTTTTATAATTATTCTTGAGGTTGAATCATAAGATATGTTCACGTACAATTAACGAGGATTATACTTTGTGTGATTAGGAAAGGAGCATGATTATATGACCATCAGAGTTGTTATCGCTCAGTAGTCTGAGCTTAAATAATAAATGAATCGTAAGCTCAGATGAATCCTAAAAGAAATATCAATTTAGGAGGAGCATTATGAGCTATATTAAGGCAGAGAACGTGCTGCCGCAGGAATTAATAGAAACGATTCAGCAATATGTAGACGGAAAAATGATCTATATTCCCTGCAAGGAAAAACAGGAGTGGGGAACCACGACTTCTGCCAAGGTCTTCTTTCGTGAAAGAAATGAAGAAATATACGAAAACTACATAGGCGGAATAGGAATACACGAACTTGCACACAGGTTTTCCCTGTCGGAGAAAAGCATTCAGAGAATCCTCAGGAATCAGAGGCTGGCCTTAAGCAAAGGTGCCCCTTCTGTCTGATCATACCAAAATAAGAGTGTTCTTTAGATGTGGAGGTTGTGGGAAGAAACAGGAGTTTATCAATTCCTATAGATTTAGAGTAAATGCTAACGGTAAGAGTGTTGATGTATGGCTGATATATCGATGTAAGAAATGTAAGCATTCCAAGAACCTCACAATTTATGAAAGGACTCGTCCAGGAAAGATACCTGAAGAATTGTTTGAGAGCTTTATGAATAACGATATGGAAACTGCCATGAAGTATGGTAGCGATATAGACTTTTTAAAAAGAAACAATGCTGAATTAAAATGAATTTCGGCCGGGCTATGTGTCCGGCCATTTCAATAGGGAGAATGTAATGGAAGAACAATATTTTTTTCATGTAATATCCGACATTCCCAAGAAGGTCGGTGAACATATCATTCTGGATGACAAGCATCCAAACGGTGTCCACAAGCGTGTATATGAGGAACTCGAAACAGTAAATGATATATATAACAATCCTGAAAAATATAAGGATACAGAACTGACGCACAAGGTGGATGTAGCGCTTCGTGAGCTTGCGTTGGAAAAAGTTAGAAAAGAAAAGTATTCGGAGTACCCTTCGAGAATGGCTTCGCTATATGTGTCTAAGTCATACGAGGAAGCTGAGAGGTGGGGAGACTATTTTGCTAAGTTAGGAAGACCTACTTTCGGAATTGCAAAGATAAAAGTGACTGGAAGAGTTTTTGAAGAAGATGCCTACAAGTGTTTTGATGGAGTAACAGACGAACAAGAGAATCTTAGGATGGCTGAAATCTATTGGCAGAATGGAGCTAATGAGGATGGACATGAATCAATCGTGGAGATTCTTGCTGACGGAGATATAGAGATTGTTGAGATGGTAAAAGATATTAATGCGAATACGGAATACAAATATTTTGAGTTGAGAGAAAAACCCGACTTAAAAGATATGGCTGCAGATTGGTTTCACAAAAAGTGGGGAGTCCCAAAGGATGCTTATCTTGAATGTATGACAGCGTATCTTAATAAAGAGACCGAAAATGGTTGGTACCTATGCATGTTAGGAGATCAAATTGTCGGGGGGTTAGGTGTAATCGATAATGATTTTCATGACAGGAAGGACTTAAGCCCCAATGTTTGCGCTGTATATACTGAAGAGGCTCATCGTGGACAGGGGATAGCAGGAAATCTTCTTAATCTTGTTGTGGAGAACATGAATAAAAAAGGAATTTCACCGCTCTATCTTGTTACAGATCATACTGGTTTTTATGAGCGTTATGGATGGGAGTTTTACTGTATGGCTCAAGGGGATGATGAACCGGAGCAGACGAGATTGTACATTCATCGATGATACATTTGAAATAAACAACTAGGAAAAGACGCACTCTATACTTACTAATGGCAGGTATGAGTGCGCCTTTTTCTTGAAAAAGAAAATGTAATAGATTTCGGAAAAGCATTTGACATTGGTTTATTTTTTCTTCTTGCCGCGTCCGGTTCCTTTTACAGGTTTACAAAGATCTGAATATCTCTGGAGGATATCGGTAAAGGTTTTAAACTCATAAGGGTCCATCTTAGTGAAGTTGATTTTAAAGAGTTTGCTGTACATTATCATCTGAGCTTGTGTTGCATTATCGGCAGTCTTTAGCTCTTCAAATGAATCAAGGATATCATCAACAGGTGTAGTTGCATTACCGGTTTCTGCATCTTTGCTATGAGCATCTCTTAAATCTTTTGCGATTTTTACGATATCATTTCCGAGAAGGTTATTAAAGTAATTATCTTCGGAAATAGAAGCTGTCGCCAATGTTTTCATATAATGATCTTCATCAGATATGCCTTTGTTTTGAAGACGGACTCTTGTCTGTTCAATCATTTTGTTGAGGTTTCTAAATTGCATTCCGGCAAGATTGTCAATGTAGATTTCCATGTCAGTGAGAAAATTTTTAAACTCTGGATGCTTTATCATTTCGCATATTAGGCGAGCATTCAGCTTGCCACTTTTTAATATTTCAACAGTTTCATCATCTAACCCTAAGTCATCAACAGGGAATCTGTGCTGTTCACGATTCTCGGTAAGTCCTAATAAATAATCGGAAGTTACTCCATAAAAATTTGCAAGGGAGATAATAGCCTTGTGAGTAATTTCTTTGTAATCATCAGTTTCATAATTTCCTAGAGATGCTCTGGATATTCCGGTCTGTTCTGCCAGTTCTTGCAGAGACAGGCCTTTTTCTATTCTTAAATCTTTTAGTTTTTCCTGAATTGATAATTTACACTTCAATGCTTTATTCCCCACAGTGCTTTTCCAAAAGTTCTTGTATATGTAAATCATAACAGAATGTAAGTTGGCTATAAATGATGAATTCCAATATCGTGGAAAATTTTGAGAAGAGCAACTATTTCCTACCTCTTGGATATACGGAGTAGGGCTTCTAAATCTTGGATAATTAGTCCATGAACAACGCTAACGAGAGGAGGTGAAAAGCAAATGTTGTTAAATCAGGGATACGTTCCATGTAACAAACAGATTCATATCAAGATTCCTGAAAATGAATTGCAGATGATTCATGACAGGATGGAGAAGATAGGAGTCAAAAACATGAGCGCCTATATTAGGAAGATGGCAATCGATGGATATTACATTCACATAGACTTCAGTGAGTTATTAGAAATCATCAAACTTCTAAAAATTGACAGCAACAATATCAACCAGATTGCAAAAGTTGCCAATTCATGTGGCACTGTAGATGGCAAAACAATTTCAGATATGAAGGAGAATCATGAACGAGTTTTGAAGAAGGTGGAAAAGACTTTTAACAAATATTTGGACATTTATTGACTTCGTTTTTAGCCTGTTTTGCAGGCGTAGCTTGTCGATGAAAATCGGCAATCAGGGGGATTGGGGCACACTCCCCAACAAGCAAAATCGCATCAGGTGTACACCGATGCACTGCTTGCCAATTTGTGAAAGGCCATAAAACTATGATGAAAGGGAGGAAAATATGGGAAGGAATTACTTTGAAAATCCATCTTGTAATGTAGCTTTTGAAAGATGCATCGACGTACTTGCTGAGCTAATTGAAAAGTATGCCGGTAAGTTTGCTATGGATGATATAGGCTATGACTATTGCGTATATATTGACAATACGCCGGTCATACTTGTTTATTCATACAAAAATTTGGGTGATCGACTCAAAGATTATTATAGGCAATGTTATCACAATCAAGACTCAGGGATGAAATCAGAAAAGAGCATGTGCCAAAAAGCAAGTTGACAGTGACACAGTGCGGAATTACAATGGTGTCAGAAAGCGAGGTGGCACAAGATGAAAATTACAACTCTTGATGAAGCCCTTGAAAGAATAAAGGAATTAGAAAAAGAGGTTGCAGAGCTAAAGGCGGAAAATGAAACGCTCCGTAACCGTAACTTCGGTGGTCGCAAAAAACATGATGAAGCTTGGATGGCAGCATACAATGATTTCATGTTGAAGTATGAGAGTGGCATGACTCTTATGGAGATTGTGGCAGAGGGGGATGTCAGCAGAAGAACAGCCTATCGCTATCTGGCATATTATAAAGAACTGCAGAAAATTGTAGGAGATTCAAAAAGTGTCCAGAAATGAACATTTTAGATTTTAAGTTTAAGACGTAGAATCTTGAGGTCAAAATATTTGACCTCAAGAATTGGAAAGGAAAATATGGACGATAAAAAGAAGGAAGTGGTTGAGAATACTGAAATAGTTCCAGTAGAAATCACGGAAGAACTTTTGAAAGAAAAACTATATGAGGTACGTGGCGTAAAGGTGATGCTTGATTCAGATTTGGCAGAAATATATGGATATGAAACTAAAAGGTTAAACGAGCAGGTAAAGAGAAATATAAGAAAATTTCCTGAAGACTTTATGTTTCAAGTGACTGATGAAGAAGTGAAAATTTTGTGGTCGCAAAATGCGACCGCAAATATTAATTCAATGTCGCGTAGTAATCCATACGTTTTTACAGAGCAAGGATTGTATATGTTAATGACAGTTTTAAAAGGAACACTGGCAGAAAAACAGAGTATAGATTTAGTTCGTACTTTCAAAAAGATGAAGGACTATATTATTGATAATCAGAGTCTTATTGGTCAGCGTGAAATGATGCAGCTATCAATGCAAACTGCAAGCAATGTGGTCGAGATAAAAAAGCTCCGAATGGATCTTGTTTCTGTGGAAAAACAAATGTCAGATGTCATGGATGGACTTAGCGATGTTGTGACAAAATCTGATCTTGCAGACATGATGAATAGTTTTGTTAGTGACGAGGATAATGGCTGGCTCATGTATAATACCAAGTATTGCAGTGCGGATGTGGCATATTCTTCAATATACAGTAAAGCCAAGAAATCAGTATATCTTGTTGATAATTATATTGGAATTAGAACGTTGGTACACTTGAAAAATGTTATTTCGGGAGTGGAGATCAAGGTGTTTAGTGATAATGTAGGTACTTCAAAACTCCACAATATTGAATACAAAGATTTCTGCAAAGAATACCCAACATTAAAAATTACAATGCAACGTACCGGTGGAATTTTTCATGACAGATTTATTGTTCTTGATTACGGAACAAAAGATGAACGTGTATTTCTGTGCGGTGCATCGTCAAAAGATGCAGGTGGTCGTATCACAAGTATTGTAGAAGATTTTGGAATAGATAAGTATAAACCGATGATAAAGAAATTATTGCAAAATGGATTATTGCAACTTCCATAGGAGGATGTTCTAATTGAAGAAACAAACAAAATGCTATATCTACACCCGTGTTTCTACAGCAATTCAGGTTGACGGTTATAGCTTGGACGCCCAACGAGATAAGCTAAGCAAATATGCTGAATATCAGGATATGGAAGTTGTAAAAGAGTTTTCTGATGCAGGCCACTCCGGCAAGAATATAAATGGTAGACCGGAGTTCTCAAGGATGCTCGAAGAAATCGCAAGTGGTGCGGATGGAATAAGCTACGTTCTCGTTTTTAAGTTGTCAAGATTTGGAAGAAATGCAGCTGATGTTCTCAGTTCATTACAGCTAATGCAGGATTATGGTGTTAATCTGATCTGCGTAGAAGATGGAATAGATAGTTCTAAGGAAGCAGGAAAGCTTATGATTTCAGTTCTATCGGCTGTCGCTGAAATTGAGCGAGAAAATATTCTCGTCCAAACAATGGAAGGCCGTAGACAGAAAGCAAGAGAAGGTCGTTGGAATGGTGGCTTTGCTCCCTACGGATATACGCTTGTTAATGGGGAACTCATAATTGCAGAAGATGAGGCTGAAATCATTCGTATTATTTTTGACAAGTATATTCATACCAATATGGGTGTCAACGGTGTGGCGGATTACTTAAATACGCATGGATACAAGAAGAAAAAGCGTCAGAATAATACGCTTGATGCATTTGCAAGCTCTTTCATAAAGGGAGTACTTGATAATCCTATCTATATGGGAAAAATGCCTTATGGCAGACGCTCTAATGAGAAGATTCAAGGAACTCGAAATGAATATCATGTTGTAAAACAAGAAGAATATGATTTATATGATGGAATCCATGAGGCTATTATTTCAGAGGATGACTTCAGGCTTGCGGCTCAGAAGCGAAAGGAGACAGGAGTAAAAAGAGAAAAGACGCATAGCCTTGAGCATGAACATATTTTATCAGGAATTCTTCGTTGTCCTGTTTGTCATGGCGCTATGTATTCTAATGTTAATCGTAAAAAGAAAGCTGACGGCACATACTATAAGGATTTCTTCTATTATGCATGTAAGCATAGGCTTAAAGTTGATGGTCATAACTGTAGCTATCATCATCAATGGGGGCAGGATAAAGTAAATGCTGCCGTAGAAGAGGTTATATATAAGCTCGTCAATAACCCAAAGTTTCAAGATGCTCTCAAAACTAAAGTGGGAGCAAAAACAGATACAGAAGAGTTGGAAAAAGAAAGAGAAATCTGTCGGACCAGACTTCGACAGACAATCGGTGCTAAGAATAAACTGGCTGAGCAGATGGACGCTCTTGATGTTAGTGACAGGTTCTATGACAGAAAATATGATGATATGCAGGAGCGCATGAATAAGCTGTATGAGGAAATTGGTGCAATAGAAGATGAGATTGATACCATCTCCATGAGAATCGATAACATCAACAAAAAGCAGCTTTCTAAAGACTCCATCTATCGCATACTTAAGAGCTTTGATAAAATATACAGTGAATTTACAGATTCAGAAAAGAAGCGTTTTATAAATTCTTTTGTGGAGCGTGTTGAAATCTTTGAAGAGGAACAGGAGGATGGTCGCTTCTTGAAGAGTATCAAATTTCGGTTCCCAGTATATTATAATGGGGCTGAGACGCAGGAAGTGGATCTTTCTGATTCTGGTTGGGACTATCAAAGAAGCCTCGAGACGGTAGCGAAAATTGATAAAATATAATAATTAAGTATTAAAAAAAGCTTCTGAACTTGAAAAAGTTTGGAAGCTTTTTTATCTGTTTCCAAGGTGTGGGAGCAGATTTTATGTATTCAATGATTTTAAAGTATAACGATAAGGTTGATTTGGACAGCTTGCCTGATCCAGAGGTTCTTTTTCTTATGCAGAACATAAGAAAGTTTATTAAGCTTTCGGCCGAAAAACGTAAAGAAAAGGATTTGTTTGATATTGAATACGTTTTGTTTGCATGATAATATATTCGTGTAAACGAAATTGAAAGAATTCGGAAAGGCGGACATATATTATGACAATAACTGAAAGAATATTTTTCCTTATAAAGGAGCGTGGGTTAAGTCAGAATGCATTTGGTAAAGCAGCAGGGATAGCGCCTAGCACAATCAGTGATTGGAAGAGAAAAGGTCATAATCCCTCCGCTGATAAGATTATGGATATATGCAGAGTATTAGAAGTATCACCAGAGGCTCTTCTTACTGGTAAAGGTATAGATGAGACTGAGGTCAAGGAGACTAAGGTGGATTATAAGGAAAAGCAGCTTTTAATGGAATATGAAGGTTTAAATGAGGACGCGCAAAAGAGACTGCTGACCTATGCGAAGAAGTTGGGGGAGTTGACGAAATTGGAGGATATTTAAAAGTATATTATCTTGAAATGCTATTTTGGCATTTCAAGTTTATTAAGTTTTACAAGGAGTATTAAATTGGAAGAAAGTAGAAATGTAACAGTTGTTAAAGATGCTGATGGAAAGGATGTTGTATTAATTAATTCTATTAAATTTAAAGGTAAACGTTCTATAGATTGGGATGACGTTAGAGAGTATTTAAAGACTTTTGTTGGAACATCTTGCCAGATTGAAAGCACAGGCGATTGGATATTTATTGGAAATGATTTGCCAAATGAGTATACAGGATCAGAATATACCTATGGTTTGAAAGGTGCTAATGCTAAAGCAAAGGCAAATGCAACACAAGGTATTCCAGAGTTAATCAATACTGCCAAGGGAACTCATTTTAGGGAAAACAATGAAGAAAAGCATTATAGAAATGCAAAGTATGGATGGTATCGATATGATTCACATTTTGCACTTCCTGTTTTCAAAGAAAATGGTGATATAGAAAGATATAATGTATTCCATGCTTCTCTAATTGTAAGACATTCAGAAGATAATAAACTTTATCTTTATGATATTTTGGACATAAAAAAAGAAACGAGCAACCCGCTTGAGCACTTGGCTGTACACGACAAAAAACCCATTTCTTGATTCTTATAATAAAGACGAAAAGAGTCTGTGTCAATAGTTTTTAAGATTATTTTAAGAAGGGGATATTTTATGACTAAGGAGAAAACAAAAGTTTATATTTACACTCGTGTTTCAACAGCAATGCAGATTGATGGTTATTCATTAGATGCACAGAAGACTAGGATGAAAGGCTTCTGTGCTTACAATGAATATGAGATAGCTGGAGAATATGAGGATGCAGGAAAGTCAGGCAAATCCACTGTGGATCGCCTGGCTTTTAATAAAATGATTGAAGATATAAAAGCAGGAAAGGATGATGTGAGGTTTGTTCTTGTATTTAAACTTTCAAGATTTGGTAGAAATGCTGCTGATGTTCTGTCTACACTTCAAGTAATGCAAGACTTTGGCGTTGACCTTATATGTGTAGAGGATGGAATAGATTCATCAAAAGATGCAGGTAAACTAGTGATTTCTGTTTTATCAGCTGTAGCTGAAATTGAGCGTGAAAATATTAGAGCTCAAACAATGGAAGGTAGAATGCAAAAGGCTAGAGAAGGAAAATGGAATGGAGGAATGGCTCCGTATGGTTATAAGCTTGTGGATGGTGAATTGCATGTAGATGAGGAAGAGGCGGAAGTTATAAGAAAGATTTTTGAAGTATATGTCAATACAACACATGGACCTTCAGGTGTAGCAAAGTATCTTTCAAATCATGGAATAAAGAAGGTAAAAAGGCGTGAATGGGAAAACGAATACTTCAGTGAACATACAATTCGCCTTATTCTTCAAAACCCTGTTTACATGGGAAAAATTGCATTTGGTAGAAGAAAAACTCAAAAGGTTAGAGGTACTCGTAATGAATATCAGATAGTTAATTCGGATGAGTATATCACTGCTGATGGAGCACATGAAGCTATTGTTTCTGAAGATTTGTGGGAGGCTGCCAATGCCAAGATGAAAAAGCGTTCTCATAAATATAGTCGTGTTAATAAGTCAAAAGAAGAAAGAACGCATCTTCTTACAGGAATAGTGAAATGCCCGATATGTGGAACAGGATTGTATGCTAATAAGGCAACTAAGAAAAAAGCCGATGGAACATTCTACAAGGATTTCTATTATTATTCTTGCAAGCACAGAAAAAAGGATAGAGGTCATGTATGCACATATAGAAAGCAGATAAATGAAGAATTACTTGATGCAGCAGTTATTGAGTCTATAATTCGAATGACACAAAGTAGAAAATTCGCCCAAGAAATCAAAAGAAAGATTAAGGCGGAGGTGGATACCACTGAATTGGATAAAGAAATAAAAGAATTAAAAGCTCAGCTTAGAAAGTGTTACAACAGAAAAGAGGCTATCAATGATGATATAGATTCTTTAGATGTTGAGGATAAGCATTATTCAAGACGCAAAAATGGTCTCGAGTGTAGTTTATATAAAATCTATGATAAAATTGATAGGACAGAAGAACTACTACTGTCTGCTCAGGCAAAGCGTCAGGCAATAATAGCAAATAAAGTATCAGCTGATAATGTATACAAGGCATTGGTTTATTTCGACAAGTACGTTGTTGATATGACTGATGCAGAGTGCAGAGAGTTCATCACCCAACTTATAGAGAAGGTTGAGGTTTATGAAGAGAGACAGCCAGATGGAAAGTGGATTAAGGATATTAAGTTTAAGATTCCAATGATCAATAATGAGACACTTTTTGGTTTGGACAATTTAAATCAGCTTGAATCAATTTGTGCGCTGACAAAAAAATAAAAACAAAGGGGTACATATCATAAAGATATGTGCCCCTTCAATTTTTATCTTACATCATCATCGTCGTCTTCAAAGTCAATGTCGCCGCCCATGTATTCACGGCCTACAACACGCTTTGCTTCACGTTGCTGTTCTACCTGAACAGAAAGCATTTCTTTAACGTTGGCAGAATTCTTTACATTTCTAATTTCGAATGTGCCAAGGTTCTTATCTGAGGAACTTACAAAGATAGAACCAACCCCAAATATTCTCTGCCCAATGCTTCTCTTAAGCTGAAGGTCGAGGATTCTGTATAATCTCACTTCGTTTTGAACAAGATTAAAAAATCCAGTCTCAACAAATAATCGATCCTCGCTCATGCTATATTTAGTAAAACTAAGTGGAAGTCCAAAATGTCTTTTTCGGTCATGCCATAAAATATTAGCCATTATTATCCTCCTAATTAATTGATATTTTAACTAATTATAATCGTTATTACTCATTAAAACAATTAGATGCATATATTGTCAAAATAATAAACATGTTGATATTCACTGAAAATTATGCAATAATGTCAAAGTAGTATAAAAATAATAAAGGAAGCGAGGTAAATTTGATGCGTGTGATGAACACAGAGATTGTAACTGAATATCGTATGAAGACCTCGGTTTTGGAATTTTAATATGATTTTCGACCGTGGCTAATTTGTCACGGTTTTCTTATGCCTTTTTCAGGTAGATTTCCATTATAGGTCTCCATACATATTTGTATTTTGAAAATGATAGGAGACTAAGAAAATGAATAATTTAAATACTAAAGAACAGATTACTAACGGTGAGAAACTTGGACGAATTTCTGAGGTACAAAAGAACAGCTTCAAAATAAAGTTTCAAGGACAGGATATTCCTGCAAAATTAAAGGGATTTTTCTATGAAGAAAGCGCTGATAAATTGCCAGTAGTAGGTGATTATGTAAGCTTTACATACAATCCGAATGGTGATTCCATGATACAGTCAGTGCAGGACAGAAAAAGTTTTTTGCAGCGACCAGATCAGGCAAAAACAGGTGTCATGCAGTACATGGTAGCCAACGTAGATTATGTTTTCATAGTCACATCATTGAATGAGGATTACAGCTACAACAGAATTGCAAGATATGTGAGCGTGGTTCTTCAGGGCGGTGCTACACCTGTTGTGATTCTCACGAAATCAGACCTTTGCAACAACGTAGGCCGCTACATTCGTGAGGTGGAAACAATTTCAGAAGATGTGAGGGTTCACGCTATATCTGCCATTTACGATATAGGCATGAATGAGCTGGAAGAATACCTTCAGCCAGGCAAAACAATCTGCCTAATGGGTTCCTCTGGAGCAGGAAAATCCACACTTCTCAATGCAATCACAGGAGAAGAAATCATGAAGACTTCTGCTATTAGAGAATCAGATGATACAGGAAGACATACCACTACCCACAGGCAGTTAATAGAGTTGCCAAATGGAGTTTCTATCATCGATACTCCCGGCATGCGTGAGCTTGGAATGGCCATGGTAGAGGATGGAATTGATAGCACATTCTCGGATATTATCGAGCTTGAAAGTAGATGTAAATTCAGCAACTGCAGGCACGATACAGAGCCTGGCTGCGCTGTGAAAGCTGCCATAGAAAGTGGAGAATTATCTTTGGAAAGATTCCAACTGTATCAAAATCTTGGTCAGGAAAATACAAAAAATTATGCCAAGAAGAAAGAAATATCGAAGTGGGCAAGGGCCTATAAGAAAAGTAAAAGTACAGGAAGGGTTCATGCAGATTTTTGAAAAGCATCTTGGAGTGGTGGGATCAGTAGATGGAGATATCTGTCAGGTGAGATATTGGGAATTTCTCATCCCTGCAAGAATTCTATCAGACCTGTCACAGAAGCCTATAGCTGGCAGCGATGTAATATCCGAGTGGAACCACAAAGGGGAATCCAGAATTATTAAGGTATTTAAAAATTTGCTGGAATAAAATTGGAGAAGTGAATTAAAGATAAGTTTATCTCATAATATAAATATTCATTATAATTACCCCTTGACTTCCATATGTGACACTACTATAATCTACTCAATTTAGAAAGCGAGGATAAAATGATTTACAGATTAACTCTAGTCGATTCGATGAATAAGGATTCGAAACCCGTGGATATGAAGCAGGGGTCTAATTCTTGTACAATCGATGAGGCATGCTATATGAGTTGATATATCATTTTATAAGCATAGGGACTAATCTAGCCTCATCAGACTATCATCTGATGGGGCTTTTTTTATACCTATTTACATTCGCTTAAATAGAATCAAGGAGGCTAGATATGGAAGGCAGAGAGAAAATTGTTAACGAGTTTTATGCACAGTATGTGGAGGACAATCGTCTTGACAGAACAAGACGTGGACAGATGGAATTCATCACCACAATGCATTATATTCATCAGTATTTGAAGCCTGGTATGAAGGTGGCTGAGATTGGCGCAGGAACAGGAAGATTGTCATTAGACCTTGCGAAGGAAGGCTATGATGTAACAGCAGTAGAGTACACAGATGCTAACTTCGAAAAGTTACAGAAAAATGCTGAGGGCTTCAGCAATGTAAGAACTGTTCAGGGTGATGCAGTCAATCTTCATCAGCTGGAGGACAACACTTACGATGTAACACTTCTCTTTGGACCTATGTATCACCTTTATTCAGAAGAAGATCAGCTTGCAGCACTGAAGGAAGCTTCTCGTATAACAAAGCCAGATGGAAAAGTATTTATCGCATTCATTTCAGTGTATGCAATCATGTATACCAATTATCTGATTGAACAGTGCGGAGATATGAGATATGGATTGGAGGAGAACTACACAGAAGACTATAAAGTAAAGCATTTCCCAGAGCAGTTGTTTACAGGTTTTGACATAACAGAGTTTGAGGAGCTTGTAGATAAAACTCCACTTAAGAGAATAAAAACTCTTGCAACAGATGGTGTCATCGAGTTGGTAGAAATTGGTAATGAAAATTTCAAACTAAGCGAAGAAAACTTTGAGGCATACAAGAATTATCATCTTGCAATGTGCGAAAAGAGAGAGCTTTTAGGCAGCTCAAATCATTTACTTGTAATTTGTGATAACCAATAATTTAATTCGTATATACGATAATAAAAGGAGGACATAAAATGGTTTTAAAAGAAGAGACTTATGAACTTAATGGAAGAACAGTCACCCTTAGAGCACCACGTCCTGAGGATGCTGAAATGCTTACCGAATATTTGAAAACGGTTTGCGATGAAACTCCTTATTTGTCTCAGTATGGAGATGAAGTGAAAATAACTGCAGAAGATGAAATTAAGTTTATCGAAAGACGCAACGATTCAGAAACAGGATATTTGATTTTAGCCTTTGAAGATGGTGAGTTCGCAGGAAATATGTCATTTGAGAGAGTGGGAACCAGCAGAAGAGCAAAACACAGAGCAAGCATCGGCATAGCCTTCTTCCAGAAAAATACAGGCCATGGACTTGGACGATTGGCATTAACTCGCCTTATTGAGCTGATAAAGGAGTCAGGCTACGAGCAAGCGGAACTGACAGTGCTTGAAGGAAATGAGAGAGCAAAGCATCTGTACGAATCTCTTGGATTTAAGGAAACAGGAAGAATTCCAAAGGCTAATAAATACGATGACGGAACCTTCAGAGACGATATTCTAATGGTAGCTGAATTATAAAAAATAAACCCTTGAGTGGTCAGTGCACACCCAAGGGTTTTTCATACTAAAATATTTATTTTATAACTGTGCTGTACAGTGTGGGCAACGAGTTGCCTTGATATGAATCTTGCTGTAGCAGTATGGGCAATCCTTCTCTGTTGGCTCAGCAGCCTCAGCATCTTCTTTGTTTTTCTTTACAAGAGCAGTAGCTCTTTCTGTAGCTCTGTTAAGACCCTTGATGATGCAGAAGATTACAAGTGCTGTGATAAGGAAATTAATTACAGCAGTAATGAAATTTCCGTATGTAAGTGTTGGAGCTAAATCACCGCTTCCAAGTGTAACCTTGAGCTCAGAAAAATCTGTGCCACCAAAGATACCAAGGATAGGTGTAAGGATGTCCTCGTTCAAAGATGTAACGATAGCTGTGAATGCACCGCCGACGATAACACCGACTGCCATATCCATTACGTTTCCACGCATGATAAATTCTTTAAATTCTGAGATGAAACCTTTTTTATCGCTCATAGTGACCTCCCTTGTGAAAAATATTTTAAACTTTAACCATTATACCAATATTGAAATAAAACATAAATAAGAAAATGAGGCAAAAAAGACAGTGACAACAAGGAATTAAGGCGCTTACTGTTTTTTTTCAGGGGCAATTAGGATATAATAGATTTACTGTCGAAATCGGAATTGCGGATCCGATAATACGAAAAATAATTTAGAAAGAATAAAGTAGGAGAATTTGTTATGGGTTTATTTGACAAGAAGAAAAAAGAGGAAAACATTGAGGTTGCAGATACAGATGTAACAACCAATGTTGAAACAGGAAGACGTTTTTCTGTAATTATAGATGGCATCACAACTATGCTTGATGGCAACGGTAGCATCATTACAGGCCAGCTTACAGGAAAGATAGTTAAGGGCGATAAGGTATTCGTTTGCATGCCAGCGTCAAAGCCTATCCAGTGCGAGGTTCAGGCTGTAGAGGCTTCAGCAGATGGAAAAAGCTCTATCGTTGAAGAGGCTGAGGATACAAAGGTTTCACTTCAGCTTACACTTCCAGATGATGCTCAGATTAAGAAGTATGCAGTGGTTACAAATATCGAGCCACAGGAGAAGATTAATCCACGAGTTTCTATTGAAAATCCAGCACTTTCAGGTATTATCAATGGTCTTACTACATATGCACAGGACAATACCTTCCATGGCACAGTAGCATATTGGGCAAGCCACGCTCATTTCCTTACACCTATCAAGATGGATCAGGAGCCAGAGGTTAACGAGCAGGGGGTTTCAGTTATCAAGAAGGATACAAAGATTGGCTTCTACATGCTCAAATCTACAATCAAGCTTGCAGGTACACCTGAAGATCAGGACAACATGGTACTTCCACTTTTCACTGATTGGGATGCACTTCGTCGTTGGACAGGTCTTGCGGATGATGGCGCTAAGATTCACACACAGATTCTTAGCTTCCAGGATGTATACGCAATGCTCAAGAGAGGCAATGCATACGCTGGTATAGCTATCAATCCATTCAACAAGGTTCCATGTACACTGCCAATTCCTTATCTTGATACAATTGTTAGCACACCTGGATATCAGGCTGAATTTGGTCCAAAGGAAGGTGCTGCACAGGGAAATGTGCAGGAGCAGAAGATTCCAGCAGGTCAGAAGATTCTTCTTGGTGTTCCAAAGGAATGCGAGGAGAATGAGGCTATCCGCGGAAAGCTTGTAGAGTACGGTCAGTCACATGATGAGATTAAGTCTATCAGCTTCCTTACAAAGGTTGAGGAAGAGACAAAGGCTGTTCGTCATCTCGTAGTTCTCGAGTTCCCAGAGGGATACGAAAAGGAAGAGATGAAGGTTCACATGGAAGCTATCTATCAGGAGCTTCGACCACTTGCTCACGAGATTCAGGCTATCGAATATGCGCTCAAGGGGGCCATTCCAGCCGTAGACAACGTCGTAAATCAGCACGCAGATAAGATGCTTATTTACACTGCATAATTAGAGGAGCAGCTTTTTATATTGGGGGGATAATTGAATATGAAGTTTGATGTGAAGAAGACTGTGCAGATGGGCTTCGGCTTTCTTAGCATCTGCGCATTTTGGCAAATGTATAATGCCCTGATTCCGCTGGTGCTCACCAACACCTTTCATTTGGATGAGACCATCTCTGGTGTAATCATGGCTATGGACAATGTCTTTGCTTTGTTTTTACTACCATTTTTTGGTGCAGTTTCAGATAAGTGCAAAAGCAAAATGGGGCGCCGCAAGCCATTCTATTTGTTCGGAACCATTGCAGCAGTAGTGCTCATGCTTATGCTTCCACTTGTGGATAACAGTTACTATGCAAATCCATCTATGGGGAAGGAGATTTTCTTCATAGGTATATTGGGAGCTTTGCTTGTGGCAATGGGTACCTATCGTAGTCCTACAGTTGCCCTTGTTGCAGATTGCACTATCAAGCCACTTCGCTCCAGAGCGAACGCCATTATTAATTTGATGGGAGCATTGGGTGGAATCATATATTTGATTGTTGCGGCTGTTTTCTACCCTGCCTCAAAGACAAGAGATTTGCCACATGTTAATTACATGCTGATTTTCATGGTGGTGGCAGGAATTATGCTTGTTTCATTATGTATCGTCATGATTAATGTAGATGAGGTACAGATGAGAAAGCAGGTGGAAAACTACGAGCTCCTTCATCCAGAGGAGAATCTTTCTGTGGAGGATGAAAGTGGTAATGAGGTATTGCCAGCGGATGTGAAACGGTCCTTGAGATTTTTACTATTCTCTGTTGCCTTGTGGTTCATAGCCTATAATGGCATGGAGACATGGTTTACTACCTACGCTGTAAAGATGTGGGATATGGCGCTTGGTGATGCTTCCAGATGTATGTTGGTTGCCAATGCAGGGGCAATCATATTCTTTATACCGTCAGGAATGCTGGCATCAAAGATTGGAAGAAAGAAGACAATACTCCTTGGAATAATATTACTTGGAGGTAGCTTCTTCGCTGGATTCGTATTTACGTTATTATCCGGAACCTTTTCACCAATCTTGTATTTATTTTTTGCAACTATGGGCGCAGGCTGGGCATTCATCAATGTCAACTCCTTACCTATGGTTCTTGAAATGTGCAGAGATTCAGAAAGTGGTAAATTCACAGGATATTATTATACATTTTCAATGGCAGCTCAGATAATCACTCCGATTGTTGCAGGCTGGCTGCTTGCTCATGTGGGATATATGACATTATTCCCATATGCAACAATATTTGCCTTCTTAGCATTTCTCACAATGCTCTTTGTAAAGCATGGTGATGTAGATGTAGAGGTAAGAAGAGGCTTAGAGGCCTTTGAAGATATGGATTAATTATGGGGCTCCCGTTGGGAGTCCTTTATTATTAGGTTTGATTTGACTATAATTAAAAATATCATCGTTAAGAAGGACAGAGATATGAATAAGAAATTAAAAAGAGCATGTGACAGAATTAGATTGTCCTGGTACCGAGTATCAGGACGTACAAAAGGGGGAAATGGGGCAATGAATAAGCCAGTTGTTTGGGCACATAGAGGTGCCAGCGGATATTTACCAGAAAATACACTTCCAGCTTTTCAAAAGGCTATTGAGATGGGGGCTTATGGAATCGAGCTTGATATCCACAAGACTAAGGATGGTCAGCTGGTAGTTATCCACGATGAAAAGATAGATAGAACATCAGATGGAAAAGGTTATGTTAGGGATTACACTTTAGAGGAGCTTCGTAAGTACAATTACAATGCGACAATGCCTGAAGCCTGCCCTCATGCAGATATCCCTACAATGCGAGAGGTTTTCGAGCTTATTAAGCCAACCAATCTTCATATCAATATCGAGATTAAGAATGGTGTTTATTTCTACGAGGATATAGAAAAGGATATCATCGCCATGACTAAGGAATTTGATATGGAAGACAGAGTAATCTATTCTTCCTTCAATCACTACAGCATCATGAAGGTGAAGGAGCTTGATCCTGAAGCACACACAGGCTTCCTTTATATGGATGGCACTTTGGATATGCCTGAGTACGGTAGAGACCACGGAGTGGAGGCCCTTCACCCTGCTCTTTACAATGTTCAGTATCCAAATTATGTGGAGCGTTGTCACGAGTATGGTCTGAAGATTAACAGCTGGACCATCAACTCAAAGCAGTATATGAAGATGGCATGTGAGATGGGAATTGATGGCATCATTACTAACTATCCAGATACAGCACTTGAAATAGTAGCCAGCTTTAATTAAGGCAAAATATAGGGGAAAGTTTTATGAATTTTAAAGACATATTTATAGAGGATAAGGATTTTGCAAATGCTATGCAGGATACCATTCTTCCTTTTATGAATGGAAAATTACAGGACGGTTACTTCGTAAATACGGATGGCCTAAATCTTCATTATCAGATGATGATTAATCCTGCAGAGAAGGCATCTATAGTTATCAGTCACGGTTACTGCGAGTTTGCTACCAAGTTTACAGAGACAATCTATTACTTCTATAAGATGGGGTATTCTGTATTTATTGTGGAACACAGAGGACATGGTTTTTCAGATAGACAGGTGGAAGGCTTTTCAAAGGTATATGTGGACCGCTTCGAAAACTATGTGAAAGATTTTAATCAGTTTATAGAAAAGATTGTTATTCCAGAAAGTAAAACAAAGCATCTCTATTTATTCGCCCATTCAATGGGCGGAGGTATCGGTGCCATGTATCTGGAAAAATATCCAAAGGTTTTTGAAAAGGCGGTTCTCACTTCGCCAATGATAAGACTGGTTACACATAACATTAACAGTTTCGTGGCGGCTATTGTTTGCATACTTTCATACTTACCTATGTTTAGTAAGAGATATCTGCCAAAGCATCACGATTATGACCATACCTTCAAGTATCCACATTGCTCGGCGATGTCAAAGGCAAGATACACCTATCAGTACAATGAGCGTGAGAGGGAGCCACATTATCGCACCAATGGAGCTACCTTTGCATGGATAAGAGAGGCACTTAATGTTTCTAAAAAAATTCTTAAAAACGCCCATTTGATAGAAATTCCTGTTATACTAATGCAAGCATCCAAGGATACACTGGTAATGTCAGATGCCCAGGAGCACTTTTGTCAGAAGGCTAAGAATTGCAAGCTGATTCGTTTTGAAGGAAGTAAGCACGAGATATTTAATGCCACTGACGAGATTATACAGGACTATTATTCTAAGATTTTCGAGTATTACGAGAATTAGAGCTATGGAAAATTGTAAGGAGATTTATTATGTCAGATCAGGATTTTAGAGAATTTGACCCAGAGGAAACAAACGAAGTTGTTGATGCAGACGTAGTAGATACTACACCAGAAAAGGACAACAACTCTTCAAATGATAATAATGATAAGAAGCCAACTGAGTTTTGCTATATGTGTCACAGACCAGATACTATCTGTGGCCCACTTATCAAGATGGCTCCAGGAATGGGTGTCTGCAATGAATGCATGCAGCGTACTTTCGATTCTATGGGTAGCTTTGGCTTTGGCGGCGGAGACAACTCCAAGAGCAATATGGATATGAATAAGATGCCAAACATCAGCTTTTTGAACCTTGGCAGTCTTTTTGGAGAAGGCCCAAAGGTTAAGAATGCTCATGGTGCAGCATCAAGCCAGGCAAAGGAAGACAGACCAGCTCCTGCCATCGATATCAATAACATCATTCCACCACACAAGATTAAAGCCATGCTTGATGAGTACGTGGTTGGACAGGATTACGCTAAGAAGGTTATGTCTGTAGCTGTTTATAATCACTATAAGCGTGTAGCCACAGGCACAATGGACGACATCGAAATCGAGAAGTCAAATATGCTTATGCTCGGACCTACAGGTTCTGGAAAGACATATCTTGTTCGTACACTTGCAAAGCTTCTTGATGTACCTCTCGCTATCACAGATGCTACTTCTCTTACTGAGGCAGGCTATATCGGGGATGATATCGAGTCGGTTGTTAGCAAGCTTCTTGCAGCAGCTGGAAATGACGTTGAGCGTTGCCAGCAGGGTATCATCTTCATCGACGAGATTGACAAGCTTGCAAAGAAGAAGAATGCAAATCAGCGTGATGTAAGTGGTGAGTCAGTGCAGCAGGGGATGCTTAAGCTCCTTGAGGGTGCTGATGTTGAGGTGCCTATCGGTGCATCCAGCAAGAACGCAATGGTTCCTACCACAACAATTAATACAAGAAATATTCTATTCATCTGCGGTGGAGCTTTCCCTGCAATGGATGAAATCATAAAGGCAAGATTAAATAAGCATTCATCAATGGGCTTCATGGCTGATCTTAAGGACAAATACGATGATGATAAGAATATCCTTCAGAAGGTTACTGTTGAAGATTTAAGAGAGTTTGGTATGATTCCAGAATTCATCGGACGTCTTCCTATCGTGTTTGCTACAGAGATGCTTGATGAGGATATGCTTGTACGCATCTTAAGAGAGCCTAAGAATGCTATTATCAAGCAGTACGAGAAGCTTTTAGAGCTTGATGAGGTTAAGCTTGAGTTTGAAGATGCAGCTTTACATGCTATCGCAAGAAAGGCACTTGATAAAAAGCTTGGTGCCCGTGGACTTCGTTCTATAATAGAAGAGTTTATGCTTGATATTATGTACGAGATTCCAAAGGATGATAATATCGGTCAGGTTATTATCACAGAGGACTACATCGAGAAAAAAGGTGGACCAAGAATCATGGTCAGATCAGCTGGATTAATACCAGAAAGAGCAGCTGCAAATTAGAAAAAAACACCTGTCAATTAAACATCAGACCGACAGAGTTTGTTGGTGGCAGTTATAGAAACTAATATTGTTGCATAAATGGTTTAATTGATAACATTTTGGAAAATTTGTACAAAAAATTCCGACATTTTCTTTACTTTGATAAAGTCTTTTGCTAAACTATCTTTAGTCGAGAGAAGCTCGGCAAGTAATATATTGGAGGTACTTTAGCATGAGCAAAGGTACAGTTAAGTGGTTCAACAATTCTAAGGGCTACGGATTTATCTCAGACGAAGAAGGCAAGGACGTATTCGTTCACTTCAGCGGCATCAACTCAGAAGGTTTCAAGACTCTTGAAGAGGGTGCTACAGTTGAGTATGAAGTAACCGATGGTGCAAAGGGACCACAGGCTGTTAACGTAACAGTTGTACGTTAATTAGCACCACAGTTAATCATTATTTTGGGTACCTTTGGTTTTGTTATGAAAAACGGGATTTAAAGGCAATACAAACATGTGATTAAGGGGAGAGGCAGCGTAATATTTATATTACGCTGCTTTTGTTTTATAGGAGGATTTTTGAAAAGAGTAGTTAGATTTTTATTAAGGACAATATCGATGCTTATAGCAGCCACAGGTATATTCCTGGTGGCTTCTTATTTCATACAGAATTATACAAATAAGGAAATAGATTTGAACCCTATGGTGGACGAACCGGTAGTGGTTGAAAGTGTTTCCTATGATAGATATGCATATCAACACCTTAATGATGAGACCAAAGTAACATACGATCAGATTTATAACTGTATGACGGAGTATAGTGAAAAAATCACTGTATCTACAAAGGATAACTCAACTCTCCAAAAGGCCTATGAAGCTGTTATGGCAGATTATGGAGATTTATTCTGGGTAAATGGTTATAAGTACAATACCTATACCAGCGATGATAAGGTTGTCAGCATAGAGTTTTGGCCAAAGTATACTATGTCCAAGGATCAGAGGGATGTGTACAAGGCTTCAATCGAGGCTACTGCTGACGAATGGCTTTCTGGAATCAGTCAGGATGCCAGTGATTTCAAGAAGGCACTTTATGTATTTGAAACATTAATAGAGAATGTTGATTACAACACTGACAGTGAGGAAAATCAAAATATTCTCAGTGTATTTTTGTATCGTTCTACTGTGTGCCAGGGCTATGCTGATGCGGCATGGTATCTTCTTGATAAGCTGGGAATAAAGAGCACTGTTATTACAGGAACTGCAAACGGAGAAAGCCATGCATGGAATCTGGTATATCTTGATGGTGCCTATTACTACATGGATGTCACTTGGGGCAATAGCAAATACCTGGATGGAAATAATGACACCGCAAAGCGTGTGAACTACGCTTATTTTGCCATGACTACTGAGGAAATCAGTCAGAATCACGTAATTACTGTGGATTTTGAGGTGCCAGAGTGCCTGTCAAATGCAGATAATTACTTTGTTCACGAAGGGCTTTATTACGACTGGTTCGGTGTAGATTCAATAGGAAACAGACTTGCACAATCCTACAATAACGGTGAGGCAGAAATATCTTTAAAATTTAGTAATTCTGACCTATATTCCAAGGTAATTAACTATTTTATAGATGAAAATCACCTGTCTGATTATTGTAGAGGCATAAACTCTGTGTACTATTTACTAGATGAGAATGCAAATGTCCTTACAATTCAATGGGTAAAACGGTGATAATACACACGTGGTTTTGAAAACTACATGTCGCAAGAATAAAAACTATTTACGTGGAACAGGCCTCGTGCTATAATGTCGGTAGAAAAAGCGGAGGAATACTAGGTAGATGTATAAAATTATTCTTGATAGCTGCGGAGAACTTACTGAGGAAATGAAAAAGGATGGTCATTTTGTTAATGTACCACTCACTCTGGAGATAGATGACCAGCAGATTATAGATGATGATAGCTTTGATCAGGCAAGCTTCATTAAGGCTGTAGCAGAAAGCCCTAATGCACCAAAGTCAGCATGTCCATCACCAAATGCATACATGGTGGAGATGGATTGTGAGGCTGAGAATGTTTATGTAGTTACACTTTCAGCTCAGCTTTCTGGTTCATATAATAGCGCCTGCCTTGGCAAAGATTTATACGAGGAGGACGATGAGTCTAAGAACATTCACGTTTTTGATTCAAAGTCAGCTTCTATCGGAGAGACACTTATCGCTCTTAAGATTGCAGAGTGTGAAAATGCAGGCATGTCTTTTGAACAGGTTATTGAGACTGTAGATGCTTATATCGAAGGTCAGCACACCTTCTTTGTGCTGGAGACTCTCGAGACATTTAGAAAGTCAGGTCGTTTATCAGGTTTAAAGGCTGCTATTGCTGAGACATTAAATATTAAGCCTGTAATGGGCTCTACAGAGACAGGTTATATTCAGCAGCTTGCTAAGGGCCGTGGAATGAACCAGACTATCGACAAGATGACTAAATGCGTCATGGATGTTACCACAGATTGTGAGAACAAAATTCTTGCAATTTCTCATTGCAACTGCCCAGAGCGTGCACTATCATTAAAGAAAAAAATGGAGTCGTTGGCCACATTTAAGGAAATCTTCATTGTAGATATGAGAGGCGTCAGCACAATGTACGCAAATGATGGTGGAGTAATTCTTGTGGTCTAGAAGATAAGAATGACATACGAACAGGTAGTATACACAATTGATAATAAACGCCGATTTGGAAAGGCATGTGGAAGGGATGTTACCCAGGAATTTATGGAGGCTTTAGGCCATCCTGAAAAGGGGCTGCATATCATCCACATCGCCGGTACCAACGGAAAAGGATCAGTAGCAGCTTTTGTAAGTAGTATCTTACAGGCTGCTTCTTTTGCGTCTTCTGAACATTATAAGGTAGGATTATTTACATCACCTCATTTGATAGATTATACCGAACGCATTCAGATAGATGGAAAACAGATTTCACGTGAAGATGTGACACGTATAGGCCAGCAGCTTCTTAATATGGAGCTTAAGCTTGAACCTACAATGTTCGATTACTGGCTTGCTATGGCAATGGTTTACTTTAAGGAGCAGCATGTGGACTATGTTGTTTTAGAAACAGGTCTAGGTGGTGCCAAGGATTCTACAAATGGATTAAGTCAGTTGCCTGAGGTATGTGCCATCACGTCCATTGGTTTGGAACACACACAGTATTTGGGTGATACCTTAGCAGCTATCGCAGGAGAAAAAGCAGGAATCATCAAATCAGGTGTTCCTGTTGTAATAGGAGAGATGGATGAGGAGGCTTCACAGGTCATAGAAGCACGATGTGATGAGCTGGGATGTGATTTGATTCATGCTACTCAGGTAGAATCGGATTTAAAGCTCGGACTATTTGGTGGATATCAGAGAAAAAATGCGGCAGTTGCTGTGGAAATAATTAGGAATCTGAAAATGATTGTGGATAATCAGACGATTGCAAATGGTCTTGCAACGGCTGTGTGGCCTGGAAGGATGCATGTCATCTCTGAATCTCCATATATTTTAGTGGATGGTGCACACAATCCTGCAGGAGTGACTGCACTTCGTGATAGTTTAAAGGCGGAATTTCCAAATCAGAAGTTTTCATTTATAATGGCAGTAATGGCAGATAAAAATTATGTGGAGATGGCACAGCTCATTGCACCACTTTCAGAACGTATTTATACTGTTACAGTTGATTCTGAGCGTGCACTTCAGGCGAAGGAGCTTGCAGATGCCATAGCGACTCTTGGGGTAGAGGCGCAGGCATGTGAATCCTACGAATCAGCCATTGATTTAGCAGGAACTTTTAATGAGAAGATCATAGTTTTTGGTTCTTTATATTTTATAGGGGAAATATTGGGGTCAGGTTATGATAAAAACAAGAGTTGAAGCGCTTCGCGTGCTGGGTTTGGGCCCAGATGCAGGAGAACAGAAGATTAAGGCGGCTTATAAGGATTTAGTAAAGAAATGCCACCCTGATGTGACAGGAATGGAAGATGCCACTCTTTACAACAGGATTACTGAGGCATATCAATTTTTGATTACTGAATCTAAGGGACAAGTTTTGACACATACACGTGTTATGGGCAAAGCTAATACCAGAAAGCCAGCCAGTAGTGCTGATTATGCAGCTTTTCAGAAAAAAGCTGCCAAGCAAAAGGAGCGCCGTAAGCAGGAGTTTGAACAGAAACAAAAGGATTTTTCTGCCATGTATGAAAAGCAGGAGGCAGATTATAAGCGCGCCATGGAAGCTATTGATGCCATTAGAGTGGCTCGTGCTATAGAGCACATGGTGTGGGCTAATGGTTTAGGAAAAGATATAAATAATGACGTTAAAGAAGAATAATTCTCTATTTAATATTTTCATTTCAGTAGTTGTTGTGGCTCTACCTACTATGCTGGAACAGATTCTTTCTGTGTTAATGCAGTATGTTGATACTGCAATGGTAGGACGACTTGGAGCTAATGCAACAGCGGCTGTATCTACATCTACTACGATTACCTGGCTGGTGGGAAGTATCCCTGTGGCCTTTGGCGTTGGTGCCATGACGCAGATTGCTCAGGCTATTGGTAGTGGAGAACATCATAAAATATCGCAGGTTGCGAAGGCAAGCCTTGTTTTTGCAATAGGTGTTGGTGCTGTAGTTGAGATTATCTGTCTGGCAGCATGTCCATTTGTGGCAAGCTGGATGGGTGCCTCTGCGGAGGTTGCTCCGGCAGCTACACGATATTTTTTCTGGATTTCAGTTCCAATTATTTTTAAATCGCTTAATATCATTTTATCAGCGGCAATACGTGCAACAAAGGATACAAAGACTCCGATGTATATTGGTGTGGGAGCTAATATTCTTAATGTTGTACTTGATTATCTCTTGATTTACACCTTCAATCTTGGGGTGGATGGAGCAGCTTATGCTACATGTATTTCTGCGATTTTCAGTGGTGTAATGACCTTGATGGTATTCCTTAGACATAAGGAGTTTAAGATGGAAGGACCAATTCTTTCCATTGAAAGAGAGATTATCAGTCGAATGTGGAGATTGTCTCTACCAGTACTTCTTATCAATGTGGCATCTACATCTGGTTACGTGGTTTTCGCAGGTCTGGTATCCCATATGGGCACCATTATTTTTGCCGCCCATAGTATTGCAGTAGGGGCAGAGGAGCTGTTTTATATAGGAGGCTATGGATTTAAATCTGCAGCCAATACCATGGTAGGCATATCTTATGGAGAACAGAATCACGACAAATATCATGCTGTTTGTGTTAGCAGTATTTTAGCTACAGTTTTAATTATGACGTTGAGTGGAGTACTGCTGTATGTATTTGCTACACCATTAATGGGCTTCTTCACAAATGATTCAGATGTCATAGCTCTTGGAAGCAAGGTGCTGAAAATGGTAGCCTTTAATGAGCCTTTCTTTGGACTATATATAATATCAGAGGGTATTTATTATGGACTGGGAAGAACAAAATATCCATTTGTTGTAGAGTTTGGTGGAATGTGGTTGGTTCGAATATTATCCACATATATAGGTATTCATTATTTTGGATTTGGACTAGTGGGAGTATGGTGCTGCATGATAGCAGATAATGTTTTGAAAGCTATTATGCTTGCTGTACCTGTTAGATGGTTGTGGAAAAAATAGAGTAAAAAGAAAAGCCTTTGCATTATCATTATTTAGACGATGCAAAGGCTTTTTTAATAATCAAAAGTGCTATAAATAAAGTAATCATACTATGAATACAATTTCTTCACGTTGCTCTCAATCACGTCTGTTGCGGAAATCTTGAAATCTCCCTTAAGGAAGCTCTCAAGCTGACCATGTGTATTGATAGCTTTACCGTTTACTAAAATGATAAATGGCTTCTGGCCATCCTCATTAAGAGTCATTCTATAATCAACTCTGTCAAGTGCATACTCAACTGCCATTTCATATGAATCGAAATAAGCTCTAGAATTTCCAAGAGTATGATCTGAAGTAATCCAGTATTCTTCTACGAAAGTGATAGTAGGATCGATAGCACTCATTTTTACAAATTTCTCAGAGCTTTCCTCACGGAGCAACTTGTATTCTTTGTTAAGTGTTGTTAATTCCATTTTTACACCTCATAAACTAAAAACCGTATCAACTGTGCTCAATCAGAAAGATAATAGCATGCAAAATGTTATATGTCAATAATAAAATGAAAATATATTTATAATTATAACGTGTAACGAATTACGGTATTTACATTATTCAGTTGCTTTATGCAAATTTTACAATCTTGCTGTTTCTTTCGGAAGTCTCAGCTTCCTGAATACCATCATTATATTTATCTAGAACAGCTGCTGTCTGCATAACATCATTAAGAAGCTCTCTTGTATCATTAGAAAGAATCTTATTATCGTTAGAAAGCTCTGCCGATTGTGCTGCAGCTGCTGTAACTTCCTCTGTAGTTGCAGAAAGCTGTGAAATATTGTCAACAATTGTGTTGTTTGACTGTGCGAGGTTTTCAATCATTCCCTCTAAATCACTGATGTTTGCTGTAAGGTTGTTAACATTATCATTCATCTTTATAAAGCCTTCAGCAGTTTTTTCGATTAATTCACCCTGCTGACTTGAAGCGATACGTGCTTCAGAAACGGCAGCTTCAGCATCCTGAGCGTTGTTTCCAAGCTCTATAATCATATTTGTAATATCTTCTGTTGCAGTTTTTGTCTTCTCTGCAAGCTCTCTGATTTCATTTGCTACAACTGAGAAGCCACGACCATAGTCACCTGCGCGGGCAGCCTCAATAGAAGCGTTAAGGGCAAGAAGGTTAGTTTGAGCGCTAATCTCTAAAATAACTTCTGTAATCTGCTTCATTTCTTCGCCCTTAGCAACAAGGGTGTTCATAGCATCACCAACGTGGTTGTTAATCTCTGAAATCTTTTCAGCCTTTGCTTTCAGCTCAACCATCTTTTCGTGATTCTCTTCATTGATATTGCTAGCCTCAGTAGCAGATGCCACCATCTCCTCAGAACGGGCTACGGTCTCTTCAATAAGATCCTGAATCTGCTGTGTCATAACAGTCTGTTCCTGAATGTGTTCTGCATTTGCTAAAGTACTGCTGGAAATGTCATCCATAGCACCGCTGACAGACTGTGTAGTCTCGTCTAGCTGGTTCATATTATCCATTGCATGACCAACGCCCTCACGAACCTTGGTAGCTACATTCATTACCTCTGAAAGGAGCTGAGCCTGGTTTTCTGCACGATGTTCGATAAGACCAACAGTATCGTGCTGGAAGAGCTCTAGAATCTTCTCAAGGTAGATACAAAGTGCTACAACGGCGAAGGTACATCCGATTGCTGCAGCGTTGTCAATTGCTTCCTCTGAAGTATATGGAAGGGCGCTAACAAATCTTGCTGCAAATGAACCAAGCTGTACAATAGCAACCGTTAAACCGGAGATTCTTGAAAACTTCTTATCATAATAAAGAACAAATGGAACAACTGGTCCGACCATGGCAAATCTTAAATAGTAGCTAGTGAAACCATAGCAGCCAAGTGCGCCAATAATAGCAAGCTCTATAAGAGATATCCATCTGAGTTTTTCTGAATTAGGCTTTTTGGCATAAATAGAGGTTAATGAGATAACAGTAAATATTTCTAAGCCTATTGTTGTTGCAAGATAAGCCAGAGATCTGAAGCCTCTTAAGTATGCAATTACAACAACTACTGTAAGTAATGTAAAATAGATTCCATATGTAAAAATTAACACACGGTTAATTCTTTTTACCTGCTCATTTCTGTCGGAGTATAAAAACTTTTCTTCCATTGTCTTTCCTTTCGAATATTAATCAACACATTATGTAAAACATACCGCAACGATTGTTGCTGAGGTATAGTATCATGTTATGAAAAATCTGTGAACGATAAAAGTATACAAAAATATAACGATGTTTCTGTGGCATAATTGGTAAAGTAAATAAATAATCTGGAAAACGTGGGGATTATGCAATAATATGTAGTAGAAAGGGGTTTATTGAAGGAGGTTTTATGCTGTTATACCATGCGGGCTTTGATGTAATTAAAGAACCAGATATTCATTATGGTAGGAAGAATGCGGATTTTGGTCAGGGCTTCTACACTACCCCTGATAAGGAATTTGCCTATAGGTGGGCAAAGGAGAGCGTTGGGAAGAAGACTATAGTAAATTACTATGAGCTTGATACTGATGGATTAGTGGTGAAGTATTTTTCCAGAAGCGAAGAGTGGTTTGAATATATCTATGCCAACAGACATCTGAAGCCAGATGAGCTGGAAGCTGATGTTATAGTGGGGCCTATAGCAAATGAAATTATATATGATACTTTGGGAATCACTACCAGCGGATTTTTAGATAAGAAAGAATCCATGGAGCTTCTTATGATAGGGCCTGAGTATATGCAGGTGGTGATTAAATCGGAAAGAGCAAAGGCACAGCTAAAATGGCTGTCAAGCGATGAAATAACAAGCCAGCAGCTTGCTGAATATCAGAAATTGATGGCAAAAGAGAATGAGGAGTTTCAGCGGATGTTCGCCAAGAAGTTTAAGGAGATGGAATAATAAGGAAGCAGCCCGTCTCGATTGTAAAAACAGAACATTTGTGCTAGATTTATCTATGCGGTTCATCCGCACTGAAAGTACCCATGACAGGGTGGTAGTCTCCCGAGCCTATATGGTATCTGAGCAATTGGATGCTAACGGAAGGGAGGTGGCGCCAGTGAGCGATTACGAAATCATAATGATAATGCTAGGTATCCTAGTATTGCCTTTCACGGCTTGTAGTTTTCTCCTCGCGTTGCTAAACTTTCTCGACAAGAGTAATAGTAAGCGCAAATAAAAATGCCTCTCCTGTCTGCCAACGGGAGAGGCTGTTGTTCTCATTGAGAACATAACTAGTTATTTTCTCAGGAGCATCCACTTTGGAATGGGTGCTTTCTTTATATATAATATAACATCAAATCCTCTTTTATTCAATGCTACATTATCCTAAAACAAACTCATCCATGTGATATTGCTCCCTTTTTCTTAATTTTAGAAGGCCTTCTACTTATAATACGATTAAAAGTGGGTAAAGTGGACACTAACATTTAAATTTTTTAATGGTAAAATAAATTATAGCTATTTATACTTATACGTTGCTATGGAATTGGGAGGTCCAGTTGCAAGTTAGCTTTGTTAACTTTGTTTAAGAATGATAGTATTTAAGTATAATAAATACTTGAGGGGAAATTATGTATGAAAAATCCAAAATCTTTATTTTTAATAGCTGTGTTGTTTTTTTGCTTATCAGCCTGTGGAAAATCCGTTACCGACAATTTACAAAACTACACTGCAAGTGAGAATGAAGGCATTCAGACCTTACAGATAGATGATAAAGTTTTTGTTCCATTTACATCAGTTACACCAGCCGATTGTGGTGTGCAAATTGGATTTGTTGGTGATGATTCAAAGGGTAAAATCTATGAGTACAAAGATTTTAGTTCTGATGAATGGATTATAGAATACTATGAATCCGGCGAAATGGATGTTCCAATGCTTTATCGAGAACAAAATGTTGATGACATTCCAGATGGCATCTCTTCAGATTATGAATGGAATAATACTACTTCAAATGATAGCTGTAATTCAGAGTATCCTATGTTGGTCAAGATTAATGATGTGGTTTACAAGAATACGGGTTATATTTGTTCCGCTATTAGCTGTGGGAATATGGATGGCACCATAGATAAAACTCTTGATTCCAAAGATACACCTACTGAAAATAACCAATCTAATTTTGGTACCGGATATAATTATCAATATAGTACTGAAGGCCAAATAGTCGTTGATATTGATGGAGAGAAATATATTTTCAGAGATTCCAAATTAACAGATTCATCCATTCCTATAGAAGTAGCTAATTTTACTGCTACAATCAAAGAAGTTAGAAATGATGGACAGTTACTTGTAACCTTTGTAGATATGGATGATATGTTTGTATCTCTTGCAGATGGAGACTATGTAGTTGATGGTTCAACATTAGAGACTGATTTTTCTGAAGGGGATTCGGTAAGAATTTGGTTTGATGGCAGTGTTGAAGAAGTCCTGCCTGCGATTCTTCCTAACGTTTATAAAATTGAATTAGATAATTAATTATGGTTACGATAACAGACGAGCCTCCTTTATGGAGGCTCATTCTTATTTGATTATAATTTTTTTTAAGTTTTGTAATATCCTTTGCTACTTTACGGCTATATAAGTGTAAGGCGCTTACAAATAAATCTAAAAGGGGGCATATATGAAAGACGAGGAAATAATTGAGCTGTATTTCAAACGAAATGAAAGAGCTATAGAAGAAACTGATTCTAAATATGGAAATTATTTGGAGTCAATTGCTGAAAATATCCTTAATGATGAATTAGATGCTGAGGAATGTTTAAATGATACTTATTTGAAGACTTGGGATAGAATCCCACCTACGCGACCAAGAGTCTTAAAAGCCTTTTTAGCCAAAATTACTAGAGAACTTGCTTTTGACAAATATAGAGCAATTCGAAGTAAAAAACGTGGAAATGGCACAATGCATGAGATACTGGATGAACTAGAGGAATGTATTCCTGCATCAAATGGTGTCGAACAGTCCATTTTAGGCAAAGAGCTTGAGAACATAGTAGCAGATTTTGTTAGGGCGCTTCCAGAGAGGGAGGCATATATCTTTCTCAGCAGATATTTCTATGTAGAAGATATTACAGACATTTCAAAGAAATATGGTATGTCAAAGAACAATGTTTCAGTAACACTTAGTAGGTTGAGAACGAAGCTTCAAACACGTTTGGTAAAGGAGGGCTATTTGGTATCATGAAAAAAGAAAACTTATTTTTAGCATTTAATGGTGTAGATGATGTTTTAATTACACAGTGTGCAAGATATCATGCCGGCAATAAGGTTGTAAAATTCAATAAACGATTTTCAATGGCTGCCTGCATATGCTTAATTCTTTTGACAACAATCACTGCAACAGCTGCAATTCATCACTTCTGGGGAAAAGGTTTGAGTAGTTATTTTAATGCTACTGATGATGAGCAACAGTCACTTACAAATCAGGGACAGGCTATTATTTTTTCAGAGAGCGATGATTATTCAAAATATGCTATTACTGATAATGGAATTACTCTTACACCAGTAGCAATTGTGGCTGATGATAATAAGATTAATCTTGCAGTAAAATACTCAGGCATTGAGCTTAATAATGATGCAGAGCCTAATATAAACATTGATGAAGTATATATACAAGGCTATGAAGGTAATACCTTAGGCTATAGCATGGGAATCAAGGATGATGAATTGATGTTCATTATTGATGGAACAGATTCAATTGATTCCGGAATTACCTTAACTGGTAAAACTTTGCATTTAGAATTAAGTGACTTTTCGGTTGTGAATTTTGATTCATCTGAGAAAAGTTTAGGTGGTAAGTGGACATTTGATTTACCTATTCCTGAAGTAAGCAATGCTAAGGTCATTGATTTAAATCAATCACTTTCTGATTTTAATTGCGAGGCTGCATCAATTAAAATCAGTCCTATCTCTGCTGAGATAAGATATAACATATCTGAGGATGTTTTAGAAAGATGGCTCGACGAAAGAGAATCCCCAGTACCATATATTGCAAGTCTCACTCTTGATGATGGAAAGATTATTAATTGCGAAGATTTAGATAGCTTAAACAATATTGATGGATTAAATAATAATGCTATTTTCTCTGTGGAATTTAACAACATCATTGATCCCAATACAGTCAAATCAGTTGAAATAAGGGATATTAATGGAAATATGGCAACTTTGACACTGAAATAACACCTCTAATATCTATTCATTGTGCTTCCTGCAACAATCAGTTGTGGGAAGCATTTTTTTATTTTATAAAGTTATATTTCTATAAAACATTCCGATATTAAGAATGAAGACTAGGCATATGGAGGTGCAAAAGGGAGTACTTGGTGGATGTGATAATAATTCAGATGGCGTTAGCTTCAGTGTAAATGGAATCAGTCAGAATACCTTAAATCTGTCTTCAGCTGAGTCAGTTTCTAGGACTCAAGTTTGGCAGAAAATAACGGCTACAGAAGGAACCCATCTAGAATATGAAAATACAACCTTTGCAAGCCAAGGCACCGTTCAGACTGCTGACGGACGAAGCTTGAGGTACAGTGCAATGAAAACAACGAATGTACCCCAGTTGTACCCCTTTTGGTTGTCCTTTCAAAAATTGGTTGTATTATATAAGGAAAGAATATAAAATATTATTGTCATTAGGATTTAAACAGTAAAAATCCATTCAGTTGACTATTTAGAAATAGTTGATATAATAAACATAGGCAAAGAAATGAGATTATTAGATCATAACAAGCTAACAAAAAAGCTAGGAGTGGCAGCTCCTAGCTTTTTCTATGCCGTTTTGGTCAAGGTGGCTTAGTCCTTAGGCTCATTGCCATCGTCATTTCTGTCAAGCCATTTGCAAATATAGTAGGCAGCTATACTTGCCATAACAGAAATTAGAAATGAGATTATTATCTCCAAGCTAACACCCCCTTCCTGTGCCTGTCTAGGGGTGGCAACGTTCATCATTATATCATAAAATTCTTCAATTACTATCTCAGTTTTTTATCGAAATTTAGAATAAAAAATATGAAATTTCATAATTTACACCCCAAACAAACCTGATAAATAAAACGATTTTTGACATTTTCTACTCTTATTTACTCTTATCTATATGTATAATGAGCCTTAATTCAAATATACTCATTCCAAAGGGAATACCTGTCGCAGATAGAGCAAGACTACTCGGGCATAGTGTAGAAACAAATCTACGTCACTATTCATATGCACGTATAGGTGTGGATGAAGAAATCAGAAATTTATTGAACGCGTAGGTTGCCCATAGGTTGTCCGAAATTTTAATGATTTTATACGAAGATAAAAAAGAAAAAGTCCTATGAAGCTTTATTTCATAGGACTTTCAAAACCAAATTTTAAGAGCGCGAGACGGGACTCGAATCGCATTCCTTATCTTAAAATACTGATAGAAAGGGGATTCTAGCACCGCTATTTGCTTAGGGAACACCTGAGGGGTCACCTAGATCATTTTCATGTCATACAGAAGTTGGGACTTGAATTGTAACGTCACCATAAAAATACTGAAAGAAAGGGGACTCTAGCACCACACTATTACTGGGGACCCCTTAGGGAACCCCTGACAATAATTATTGAGATTTGTAAAATCATCCACATATTTAATTTGCAGACGCATATTTCGCCAAACCTCTTTTCCAAACCATCCCAACTATAATAGATAATACAACCAAAAAAATAATAAACCAAACTAATTCCACTACGCTAATATTTCCTTTAAGTATTTCGACGGGTCCATTAATCGCTGTAAAAAAAGGAAGAACCCATGTTAAAAAAAATATTATGCTATTGGGATATATAACCTTTGGTCGCGTAGACGCATCAATTAAAGATTCTGGAACTCCCATCAATTTATTAGTTTTTTCTTTCCAAAACGAAAACATAACCATTAACTGATTTACCAAGAATACAAACATCATAGCAAATGGAATAAAAATTACATATTCAATTATATTTATGCGATAGTAATTTGACTTCGAAATAATCACCATCTGAATAATAATTGCTATGACTAAATTAACCGCACTTGGAATATCTAACCTATATAATGCATAATACCAAAAGGACTTTACTGGACGAACAAAAACATAATCCAAATTTCCTTCTATAATATCATCCGATAAATTTTCATGTGCAGAAACAAACAACACTTGATACATACTTAAAATTATATTTGATGTACATATCAAAGAAAAATAATCATTTCGTGTCCAGCCAAGTATTGTATCCGAATACTCATAGTAGATAATTCCAGTTATCATTTCTATGGAAAAAAACATAATTCCAAACAATGCTACAAAAATTGAGGTACTTCTATAGACCAAGCATTCTTGAATACTTTGCGAAATAAAAACTTTATATAATCTCTTATTCATCAATTGCCCATTCCTTCATATTTTTTTAGTCCTTTAGATAGCAAAATATTATAGATATAATATAAAAATACTATCCATATTAATGTGATTAAACAGTAATATAAAATAAAAGTATTTTCCACCTGGCAAGTTAATACTTTTGTCAAAACATGTCCAACAATAGCAAATGGTGTAACTGATAAAACCATATAATATGGTTTTGGTAACAAATCAAGTGGAAAATACAAACCTCCCATAAGTAGATAAATAGCAGTTAATATTGATCTTAACGGCCACATTTGTATAATCCAAAAACCTATTGTTGAGATTACTGAAACACACATGAAAAACATTAAAAAGGCTAATAGCAAAAAAATTAATGCAAAAAACACATACAAGATATCTGCTCCTTGAGCATTAATCATAAAAAATGCCAAAATCAAATATACTGTAACCTCTAAAATTTTACTTCCCATATATCTGGCAAAACTTTCATAAAGCAAATGTATTGGTCTTAACAATAAAGTTGTAAGTTTTCCAGAATGTATTAGAGTCCCCAACCTAAAACAAGGTTCAAAAGAAAAAATAACACTAGCTACATTTGCCAATATAATATACATAATCATATTGTTATACGAATACTCACCGATATAATTATATTCATTTGATATATATATCGCTTTCCAAATAAACACAGTTGTCAAAATTTGCATAACTTTTAACGCCAACTTGACACAAGTATCAAATTTATATATCAACTGTGAACTGATTTGACTATATAAAATTCTTAGATACTTATTCATTGGTTCTCCTGTGTAAACATCTTAAATATAATTTCTTCAAGCTTTGGTACTTCCTCCCTGATTGAGACAATATTGGATATATTTACATTATTTAGAATGTTTTCGGAATCTTCATTCAAATATAATTTATATTTACAACTTTCAATTCTCTCAATTCTATATGCTTTTGCATCAAATGGTATCTTATTTTCCTTAGTCTCTATAATATAGCAATTTTGGGTACTATATTCTTTTCTAATTTCATCAATCGTCGATTCTTTAACTATTTTACCTTTGATGATGACTGCTATGCGATTAGCCATTTTTTCTATATCATTCATATAGTGACTTGTTAGGATAATAGTTGTTTTTTCCTTACTATTCAATTCATGCAAAAAATCATATATAGCATATTGACTCACAATGTCTACCCCAATAGTCGGTTCATCTAAAAACAATACTTTAGGAGAATGAATCACTGAGCAAACTAACTCAAATTTTATTCTTTCACCCAATGATAGTTTTCTGACTGGTATGAAAAGTTTATCTGCTATCTGAAGTTTTTCTGTCAAGTACTTTAACCGAACCGAAAAAGAAGCATTCGAAACATTATAAATAGCTTGAAGCATTTTAAGAGTTTCAAACGCTGGTAAATCCCAAATCAGCTGTGTCTTTTGTCCTAAAACAACTCCAATTTGTGATAAATAATTTGGAGTTTTAGAAAATGGATTGCACCCTAAACTGTCAATTGTTCCCTGCTGAGGTTTGATTATTCCAGTAAGCAACTTAATTAAAGTTGTTTTTCCGGCCCCATTGGGGCCTAGTATTCCAATAATATCACCTTCGACAATACTTAAATTTATATCGTCTAGTGCAGTTACTTCTTTTTTTTCCCTTTTACCAAAATCCAAAATTGAACCTTTTAGACCCGCTTTTTTTTCAAACGTCTCATATTTATAACTTACATTTTTACATTCAATCATATATTTATCCTATTTTCTACAAAATATTTAATTACTTCTTGTCTCGTATAACCACTACTTTCTGATTTGCAAATGATATTTAAATCAGGATTCAAGTTGTGCCTAACAAAAAAATCACGCAAAGTTGCTAAGTTAGCTTTTATTTCATTTTCTGATATTTTACATGCTGGAATTGGTTCAAGCCCAAATAATTTAACATAATACCTAGAATCCTTTGAGTAGACATTTAAGTTGCTTCCAAACGAACATCTAACTTTATTATAAATATTATTTTGTAACTCAAAGAATTGATTTCGTGTTATTTCTAATTCAATAAGTTCTCCTAAATGGTCATTACTTCCAAAATAATCTAAATCCACACTCACAATTACAGATTTATTCGAAAAATCATATATATGTGTTAAATTTGTATCCGCTCTACATGTAATTAATTTATGGATATTTCCCGCTACCTTCGTTTTAATTGGTAATAATGAAATAAAATCATTTGCCTTTTGTTCAGTATTTATACATATTTCAGAAAATCTCTCACTGTTATGATTAGATATCCAAATTACATCCTCAATAATATCCGTGTACAATAGGGGAGGAATATAATTTCCATAGTTCAATTGAGAATATGAGATTAAATCAATAGATTCATCAGTTAGATTATTTATTGCAGATTCACTTACAATAGCTTCATTCATATCACTATGATCATCTATATGAATCAAGGTAAATTTTTGTTTCTTCACTCTATGCAACTTAACAATTTCTTTAAAAGCTTCTTGATGCTCCTCTATATATACTGTCTGCATTTAAAGTCCTCATCTTTATAATTATATTTTTAATCATTAGGGACAACTGGAATACCACTTCCAACTAAATAAAATTTATCATTGCCATGTAGTATTACTTGTACACAAATTATTTGATTATAACTAAATAAAATCTTATAGCTAATATTCATTTTATTCTGCTCAATTATCTTAATCTCTTCTTGATATATTTGCTCCGCAGCGATTTCTTTTGAAGTAACATAGTCAGCAAATTGAATATCAGCACCATACTTTAGACAAAGAATCGCATTATATTTCTTCAACTCCTTAAACAACGATAGTGCGGTTACATCCTCAATTTTATTCTGTGCACACTGTAGGTGATAACTTTGAAGGCATTCCAGCAATGCTCGTTCAAGAGCATATCTTGAAGACGTTGATAGTCCGCTCCCTTTAAAAGGTACTCCTGTTCCAGGATTGTCTGCAAAAACTTGATAACAAAAAAAACCATCAAATGTTTTAATATCAACAATAATAATCTCTGTGCCAATCTCAGCGGATATTGTATTATATAATTCTAATAAACTGGCAGATAATGATTTGGGATTAATAAATACAGCTTTTTCACTATGGTCGATAAATACATTATAGTAATGTTTAGAAAGTGAATATCTTTCCAATAACTCGTTTAACGCATGAATAAGAGCATCATTTAATGATGTTCCGATTGCACACCCAGAATTCGTGCTATATTTTTTTATAGATACACATTTATCAGGAATACTATTGTTATAAACATTCCATAATGCAGTTGGGAAAAAAATCTTATTGTTTCCATCAAAAAATTTTGTAGCACCAATTATATCATCAGGCGATAGATTTTCTTTCAAGACCTTTACAGCATATTCGTTTTGTATTATTCCATCACAAATTGATGAAATAGGTACACTCATCTCAGAGTTTGAACTATTTTGATAAATATAATGTTCTATTGCCTCATAAATAGCACTTGCTAATGACTGATTTGAATACCCTTTTCCATTTCCCTGTACAGTGCCATTTAAAATCACACTATAAGTCGACACATTACTATCAACAATAGTTTTTTTTTCACTTATTTCATAGTTTAAATTTAAGAAATCAAGGCATTGTTTTGCTAGTTCTATTGCCTCTTCAGTTTCCATTTCACGTTCATATACTGACACAATATAATCCTCATAAAAAAGAGGTCAAATTAATGACCTCTTTTCTTTCTACAAACTACTCAGCAGCATTTAAAGCTTCGATTAACATTTTTTCCTGCTGCGATACATTGATTTCACTAAAAGACTTATTGACAATGTCAGCAAGGCTGATGTCCATTAACTGATTGTCTTCTAAGATTTCAGACATCACAACATTGATTTCACTTCTTCTGTTTCCCATCGAAAAGCCCCTCCTTTTTGTCTGAACATTCAGTCTAATCATATATATTGTAAAATAATATATAGATATTTTTTGTTAATTTCAATGGAAATAATCAATAGAATTTCTGTGAAAAATGTCCGAATTTTCGTGTTTAATGCACATTATTCTATTTTTGTGTATTTATTATATTTAGATTATATAAATAATCAATTATATAAAATTGAGCATAAAATACTTTCATGTGACCGAATAATCATTCATGGCTACTCTCAAATGCTGTAAACTGCTCTGCTCGATACCTTTAACAGTTTCTTTAGATTTATTAAAATGCCTAGCTGTAGCTTCAAGCGTCCTTCCTTCTCTCAGGCTAAAGCCATAGTGATAGGTGAGGACTTTTCTCGCATCTGAAGGTAAATCCTGCAATCTGATTAGCATTTTAAGGAGCATAGTTCTGTGAACAGCCAACTCACCTGTAGGATCACGGTGACTGTCAACACTTGCTTCAGCAGTTAGCTGTCCGATGTACTCATCTCTGTACCCATTAGCAGGATCATCGTCCAGAAAGATATTTGTAAGACCATCATCAACTGAATGCTTCTCAAATGTTCCAAACGTTCTTCGCCCTACATCACGCATCTTATTTCTTATAACTTCAGTAGCGTATGTTGAAAATTTAGCGCCTGCTTCTGGCGAGAATGAAAGTGCTGCATCTATCAGAGCTAGATATCCTTCCTGTATTAAATCTTCAATATCCCAGCCTCCATAGGGATTAGAATTTAGGGAGTATTCCTTTTCTACTAGGATAGCATTTGCTATAACAAGACCTTTGTTAGCAAGAATGAGGAGCTGTTTGGCATTGTCATCACCAGATTGAATTTTGGTACAAAGCTCTTGATTAAATCGACTTAGACGTTCATTGTGTGTAAGGCTTCTTTTCATTATTTCTTATCAAAAAGAGCCACCACCTTATAGAACCATCTTATTGGTGTTCTTAATGCCTTTACCATTTTTTCATTTGCTCCCTGCTCCAATAATGACTTTTCAGTAGCAGTCATCATTATGTCAATCTTTTCATCAGTAGATAGATTTTTCTTAGATTTCCCCTTATATTCTTCTACGAATGTATTGAATACTTTTCTATTTAAGTCAGAAGTACGATTTAGGCCATTGGCTTTTATTTCTTCCTCAGATTTCTTTTTGATTTCTCGAACAGCAGCTTCTATTCTATGGATAATCTGGTCAAATTCATATCTTGAAGCAGTAAACTTTTGAGATTTTATTTCTTTAATGTCATTTTGAAATTCTTCAACATCAGTTATTTCATTGATGTCAACTTCATCTTCCAAAAACTCAGCGGTGCAGCTTAACAAATCATTTCTAATCTTGTACGTTTCATCCATCTGTCCTGAAAAGTAAATTGCCATAGACTTTGTTGCTTGACGAAAGTTTTTATTAAGTAATAGCTCATTTACAACATCAGGATTTACATTATCAGTCAGCAAATGCTTGACTGCTTCAGCAGATAAACCAAGCTCACCTATATCATGATAGAAAGGCTCTGGATTATCAGTTAATCCTAAAATAAAGTCAGTAGAGACATTATAAAGGTCAGCTAAAGCTTTTAAGCTTTTTCCAGTGATTGAATCTACACCACCTGATTCCATTCTTCCATAGGTGGCATTGCTTACTCCGATAGCCTTAGCAACATCACCTTTATCTAAACCTTTTTTTCTTCTTAATTGCTCAAGTCTTTTTGGTCTATCTTCAGGCAAAAAGACATCTAATTCCATAACATCCATTAATAATCTCCCTTATAAAAACGCTCCAAACGAATGTTTCATCCTATTGTAACATTTTCATATTTGAAAGAAAATCCCAATTCAGTTTCCATAATTCTCCAATATTTTCATCTTTGTTTGATTTGAGACCTGCCTCAGTTTTTATCCGTATTATCTATTAGAAGCCCCAAAGTGGAGACTTGCTAAAGCCCCTTATTTTAATAAGGGCGCACTTCTATACCTCTTCAAGAGGTATGTGCGTTTTGCCTTCGCAAAAGTCTTCCCGACTTCGTCGATTTTGCGTTCGCTGTCGCTCCGGGATTGCAGGCAATCGTGCAAGACACTATTAACAAAAATATGAAAGGAACCAATATTATGGAAAACAAAGAAACGATTGTAGAGGGCTATACTATTAGCTCCAAACTAACAAAAGCACTATCAGACTATGAAAAAGCGGAGGCCATTCATCAAAAAACGCTAAAGCGTTGTGAACAGCTTGAACACAAAGTCACTTTACTAGAAAACAGAATTGAATATCAGAAGAAGCAGGAAAGAAAACGAAGAACACACAGGCTATGCACAAGAGCAGGTCACATTGAATCACTTCTTCCTGAAACAAAAGAGCTAACAGATAACCAGTTCATGGCATTCTGTGATGCTCTTTTTTCTTATCCGAAGATAAAGGAACTTGTCAGCAAACTACTAGCCAAAGTAAAGGAGGAAAACTAAATGGCACTTTATCATTTTCATGTATCTCAAGTTAGTCGAGGAAAAGGACAAAGTTGTTTGGCAAGCGATGCATATATTACAGGAACAAGACTCATTGATGACTACTATGGCGATGTCCATGATTACACCAAAAAGCATGGCGTGCTCTTTACAGAACTTCTACTTCCTGATTATGCGCCAGAAAGATTGCATGACCGTGAAGTATTATTTAATGAACTTGAAGTAATTGAAAAACATCCTAAAGCTCAGCTATGTTACACTTTTGATTTTTCTCTCCAAAATGAATTGAGCTATGAAGAAAACTTAGAAATTGCCCAAAAATTCATTAAGGAAAACTTCTTATCAAAAGGAATGATTGTAGATTATGCAATTCATGATCCAGATAAACATGGTGGCATCCCAAATCCACATGTTCACATGCTAATTCCCATACGTCCTCTTAATGAAGATGGAACCTGGGGAGAAAAACAAAAGCGAGAATATCTTATTGATGAGAATGGCGAAAGAATTAAAAAGCCAAATGGCAAATATGATTTTAAATCTGTACCGACAACTGACTGGGGAGATCCTGAAACGCTTGATGCCTGGAGGAAAGCTTATGCAGATATCTTTAATAAGGCATTTGAAGAAAATGGACTTGATTGCAGAATAGACCATCGTTCTTATTCTGCCCAAGGACTTGAGCTACTTCCAACTATTCATGAAGGACCTCAGGTAAGAGCAATGGAAGCAAAGGGGATTAAAACTGAAATCGGTGATGAGAACCGCAGGATAAAGGCTTTTAATGAAATGATTAAAAAGCTATCTACAAACCTTATTGATATCTCTGAATGGCTCTCAAATTTCATAAAAGAATGTCATAAGCAAAAAATATACGTTCCATCACTTGGTGAGCTTGTTTCTGATTATTATGACAAGCGCTATATCAATGCATGGAGTAACAAAGCAAAGGTAAAAAATTTAAAGGAAAGAGCTGCTGTGATATTTTTCTTATCCCAAAACAACATTAGCACTTTTGAAGAACTTAAGGATTTTGTTCATGCATCATATGGAAAAGTTAATGAACTTCAGGTGGATATTTCAGAGATTGATAAAAAGATTTCTAAAATCAAGGATGCATTTCGCTATCGTCAAATGTTGGCTGAAACAAAACCTATCTATGACAAGCAGTTTTCTTTTCGTTTAAAGAGGAACCAAGAGAAGTATGTGGCTGAACATAGAGATGCACTTGATAAATATCATTTAGCCAAACGAATGCTTGATAATTATTGGTACGGCAGAAAGCCAAACTGGGAAATTGCAAAAATCAATTTAAGCAATCTTGAGAAATCTAAATCCCAAAAGCAACAACTTTATAAAGACTGCAAGGTAATAGCTAGTGAAGCCTATAAGATAAGAAAGATTGCAGAAGAAATGATTAAAAAGCCTGCGACTAACATTCCGGTTCATCAAGTAACTAAAAAACGCAAATACGAATTAGGTCGATAGGAGGAATAACAATTGAATTATTTTACAGAGATCAAGTCAGCTGTTTCCATTGAGGAAGCCGCTTCTTTTTATGGTATCAACTACAACAATAATAAAATGTGTTGCTGTCTTTTCCATAAGGATAGACACCCTAGTATGAAGCTTAATAAAGATTATTACTACTGCTTCAGCTGTGGAGCACATGGTGATGTAATTAACATTGTCCAACAGCTTTACAACTTAAGTCCTATTGATGCTGCAAAGAAAATCTGCTTAGACTTTAACTTAAATCCCAAGAGCGATAGTTATAGCTATTCATCAATAGTAAAAGAAAAGAAAAAGGAAATTGAACACAAGAAGGAACTCGAAAGAGCATTTGCGAAGAATCGTCGTGATGCTCTTTTTATTTTGCATGAGTATCACGGTCTACTTCTTAAATGGAAAAGAGAACTAGTTCCAGATGATATGAATCTTGATAATGCAAATCCTCTTTTCCTGGAAGCACTCAATAACTTTGACCGTATCGATGCAATGATTGATGAGCTGACCTACGGAACAATGAAAGAACAAATTGACTTTATTAAAACATTTGACAAGGAGGTTTCTAAAATTGAAAAACGAATCACTAAATTTAAGTCCGCAGGATGCTAAAGTGCTTGAAGCACTCTTTAAAAGCAACGGATATACACTAATAACAGATACAGATGAATCCGAAGAATGGACATCAAAGCTTGAACAGGATGCTAAAGGGAAAATCAAGCAGACAAATAATAACTGCACCTTAGTGATGGAAAATGATTCTCTTTTGGCAGGTGCTATTAAGAAAAATGAGTTAAGCGGAGGCATTGATATTGTTAAAGACCTTGGTTGGAACAGAAATGGAAGGTCTCTTACAGACACAGATATAGATAACATTATCATTTATCTGGAAAGGAACTATGATCTTCACGTAGACAGAATGATAGAGCGTGCTATCAGAGTTATTGCAAATCAGAATTCCTATAACCCAATAAAAGATATGTTAAATGGTCTTAAGTGGGATGGAAAACCAAGACTTGAAAATGCTCTTAGTCATTTCCTAGGAGTAGAAAAGACACCTATAAACATAGAGGCTTTAAAGCTATTTATGTTTGGTGCAATAGAAAGAGTCTTTAATCCAGGCTGCAAGTTTGAATACATGCTTTGCCTTGTTGGCGGACAGGGAGCAGGAAAATCTACATTCCTTCGATTTTTAGCAATGTATGATAACTGGTTCTGTGATGATATCAAGCAGCTTAGTGATAAGGAAGTATTTGAAAAGCTTCAGGGACATTGGATTATAGAAATGCCTGAGATGACAGCTATTCTACATGCCAAATACGTTGAAGACACTAAGGCATTCCTAAGCAGGCTATCTGACACATATCGAGCTCCATATGATAAGTATGCACAGGACCATCCAAGAATATGTGTCTTCGCAGGTTCATCTAACACCATTCAATTTTTACCACCTGACAAATCTGGTAACAGACGATTCATTCCAATAGAAGTTCATATGGAAAAAGCTGAAACTCATATCCTGGAGAATGAAAATGAATCCAGATATTATTTCGCTCAGATGTGGGCTGAAGCCATGGAGATATATCGAAGTGGTAACTACAAGCTTGCATTTACAAAAGAACTTCAAAAGGAGCTTGTAAGGCTTCAATCAAAATATACACCTGAAGATCCTATGGAAACTGCAATACTAAATTTCATAGAAGAAAATCAGCCTGAATACGTTTGTGCAAAGATGCTATATGTGGAAGCTTTAGGCAATAGCCCGTATTCATCCACAGCGTCATGGGAATCTAAGGCTATAGGCGAAATAATGAATCAGAAATGTCCTGATTATAGAAATATTGCAAGCCATGTATTCAAAGACTATGGCAAGCAACGAGCCTGGGTTAATACAAAAAAGCCTGATTTTAAACCAATAACTGATGATGAGGAGAAGGAACTACCTTTTAAGTAGACCTTCTCCTTTTTTGTTGCCCTTTTTTCTTAGAGCAACAGATAAACGGATAAACACACAAAACTGAACATTTTGATTTTCATAAACAATGATTCTTCTTTTTGGAAAATCGCTGTTTATGTGTTGCTCGGAGTAGTTAAGCCTTTGTCGGCTTGCTTCTCCTTTTTTATTTGGAGGAGGATACATGAAGCAGAAAGGAAAAAATATTGAGATTATTAAACTAATGTACAAACTTCAAGCTGATGTAGAGAGCTTGAATTCAGAGATTAATCTAGGTATCATTGATGCAAGCGGTGCTAGAGATGAATTAGAACTATTGAACATTAAACAACAGAGGTTACGTGACCAGCTGGTCTTTTCAAATCATGTAACAAACGATGGACAGCCACGTAATATCAAGCATCACACACCAACCGATGGTGATCCAAAAGATTACTACATCACCATTATGGCTGATGGCAAAAGAATTAAGGCTGTTAGTTATGACAAGCTTATTGATAAGCTTTATAACTACTACGCTGATGGTTTGTTGGATTTTTCTGTTGCATCAGTATTTAATGCCGCTCTAAATGAAAAGGCAGTTACTGAAAATCCAAAACCTAGAACTATCGAAAAGAATAGGGGTGATTTCAAGCGATTCATAAGTGATGATTTTGCAAAAAAAGATATCAGGACTATTTCTGAAGTTGATTTGAAGAAATTCATCCAAGAATGGGTCACTGAGACTACTCCAAAGAAAAAGACTTTTCTTAGTTTCAAAGGAATTCTAAATATGATTTTTGAGTATGCTTACATGCACAAGATTATTGTAGAGAATCCTGTTAGCTATGTTAAAAACAGACCTTATATGAAATCCTGTGATACTTCTAAGGCTAAGTCCGAAGAAAAGATTTTTTCTCCAGAAGAAATCCAGATGTTAAAGGATGAGGTTAGAAGACGTATCAATTCAGGATTAAAACGATTTGGCGATTATTACATCAATGGATATGCAATGCTATTTGCTATCGAAACTGTTGTTAGAGTTGGTGAATTGTGTGCACTAAAGTGGGAGGATATCCACGAAAACTATATCCACATTCATTCTCAGCAATTATTTCAAAACGTAGATGGTAAAAAGGAAGTATATTATGCTCCTTACACCAAAAACGAGAAAGGCATATCTGAGGACGGAAGACAGTTTCCACTGACTAATGCTATTGCATCATTACTTGGTGAAATCAAGGAAAAGCAAAAGAAACTAGGGATTGAATCAGAATTTATCTTCTGCAATGAAGATGGAAGATGGATTATTGAAGAAGCCTACACTTCATTCCTTAGAAGGTTATGTCGTTCAAAAGGACTTACCGTAACTAATAACCACGCTTTTCGCATGTCCCTTAATTCAAATGTGTTAATTCCTATGGGAATATCTGTAGCTGATAGAGCTGCTATGTTAGGACATTCAATTGAGACTAACTTGAAGTACTACAGCTATGCACAGAAGGATTATCTAGAAGATGTGAAAGCAAAGCTGGATGCGATGGGTTCTACCACTCAGGGAACACCTGGGGGTCACCCAAAAATCGTTCCTTTCGCAAAAAAAGAAAGCCTAGAAAACTTGAATTATCAAGCATTCTAGACTCTCTAAACGTCGAGCGCGAGACGGGACTCGAACCCGCGACCCCCACCTTGGCAAGGTGGTGCTCCACCAACTGAGCCACTCGCGCATAACCTGTCGTTCCTGACGACAATGGTTATTCTATAGGAAGATTAAGCATAAGTCAAGAAGAAATTTATATTTTTTTTGATATATGTTAATATTTGTTAGGATAATGATAATACCGCTTGTTTTTTGGTCGAATTTAGGTTGCATTATCATAATTAAATATAGAAAAAGGAATTACTAAATGAAGAAAAAAAGCTTAATTATATTAGTAATAATTCTGCTCATCACCATCATTGGTGCAGGAGTTGGATTGATTGTCTTCTATAATATGAAGTCGGATCTTGTTTACTCCGAAGTTTATGTGGAGGCTGGCACATCAGAATGTGATGTAACTGAGTTCCTGAAGCGTAGTGAACCAAGCGCTCACTTTACGGATGATTCCAAATTTGATCCTAGAGTTCCTGGTGATTATGAATTAAAAATCGCATGGAAGATGCCAATCTTTGGAAATGTGACAAACACAACTACTCTTCATGTACAGGATACAGTTGCTCCTGAGGTTACTCTTTCTGAAGATACTGTTGAAATGTATGTAAATGCACAGGCGCCTTCTGCTGCTGATTTGGTGGAAAGTGTTAACGATGTAACTAATTGCACTATTGATTTTGCAGAGAAATATGATTTCACTAAAGATGGTGAATTCGACATTGCTATTGTTGTAACTGATGAAGCAGGCAATCAGACCGTTTGTACTGTTCCTTGTAAAGTTATTGCAGACACTACTCCGCCTGTAATAAACGGAGTTGAGCCCTTACAAATTGCCCAAGGAGATGCTATTTCTTTCAAGAGGAATATAGAGGTTATTGATGATATTGATGACAATCCTACACTTGAGGTTGATAGCAGTGAAGTAAATGCTGATAAACGTGGAGTTTACAATATTACATATATAGCAAGAGATGCTGCTGGAAATGAGACTAAGAAATCAACAACAGTAAAAATAGTTTCAGCGAAGATTTCTGAGGCCACTGAGGAAAATGTTAATGCTTTAGCAGATGCTGTCCTAGAAGACATTATTAAGGACGGGATGGACCAGAAGGCTCAGGCTAAAGCGGTATTCAACTGGGTAGTTAATAATATTACTTATTCAGAGTCCGCAGGAATTGATGATTTATATTCTGCAGCATATAAAGGAATGTATTACCATGTTGGTGATTGCACCGTAAAACAAAAGACCGCTGAGGTATTACTGAATCGTCTTGGAATCAAAAATATGGAAATCGAAAAGATTCGTGATACAAGAGGGCATTACTGGTTGCTAATTGATATCGGTGAGGGCTGGTATCACTATGATCCTAATTTACAGCTGGATGGTACTTTGATATTCTATTGGCATGATGCAGATTTGTGGGCATATTCAAATGCGCACAAAAACACACATAATTATGATCCAAGTAAGTACCCTATTATACAATAAAACTCGGAGGAAAATTGACAATGAAAAAGAAGCTTTTAACACTTGGAATGATTGGAGTAATGGCACTTTCGTTTGTTGCTTGTGGTGGTTCATCTGACACAAAGGTTATTGAAGGAAGCAACAGCACAACAGCTTCTGCAGAAGCTACAGGCTCTGCAGGATATGTGTTTTCTTACAATGGAATTGATATGCCAGTAGACGCTGATGTTGCACCTATTCTAGAAAAGCTTGGAGAGCCTAAGGAAGAATTTACATCACCTAGTTGTGCTGGACAGGGAGATGGTCATCTTTACACATATGATGATTTCCAGATTCAGACATATCCAGATGGTGATACCGATTTAATTCTTTATGTATCACTCAGAACAGACAATGTTGCCACAAAAGAGGGCATCGATTTGGCAAGCTCAAAGGATGATATCCTTGCTGCTTATGGTGAGCCTTCAGAAGAATCAGCTACCTCATTAAAATTCGAAAAAGATGGTGTAAAGCTCGTCTTCATTTTTGATGGTGACAGCCTTATTTCTATCGAATATGACAGTCCTAAAAACTAATAGAATATTCTGAAAAACAAAGGGATTTTTTAAAGCTTTGCAACTTTAGAAAATCCCTTGACTTATACCGTTTTATCCTATAGAATAACCATTGTCGTCAGGAACGACAGGTTGTGCGCGAGTGGCTCAGTTGGTGGAGCACCACCTTGCCAAGGTGGGGGTCGCGGGTTCGAGTCCCGTCTCGCGCTCTTTTTATTTGGCTCAGAAATGTTGAGAAATCAATATTTCTGAGCTTTTTTGTTATCATCTAACCATTTACAAAGTGGGTACAATAAGGGTACATCAACAATTTGAAATCTCACCATTCCTTTTTTTAACAATTTTAGCAATCTTTAAACCAAAATATAGGGTATATTTATGGACACCAACTTGGGTTACCCTGTACATAGTTACAGTTGACACAGGGAACCTATGGAGGTGTTTTTATGAAAGGATATGTTGTTTCAGAAGGTTATATGGGACTAGTTGATGGTGTATATGAGCTTTTTGCTACAGAAGATGAATACTATGAATATGTTGCTTAACTTTATTGTTCTATAAATTATCTTTACATCCAACTCAAACTACATAATAATATATTCATTGATAGTTCATGACAGGAGGGGCATATAATGCAATCAGACAAAGATTTAGAGTGGGAGTTAACATCCTGCGAGCATATAGTGGAAGATGAGTATATTGATTTTAGAAAATGTGCATACAAGCTTCCAGATGGAACTATCTTCGAGCCATTCTATAATTATAGTAGAAGAGATTACGTTGTTATCGTTGCAACAGATGAAGACGGTAAATTCATTTGTGTAAAGCAGTTCCGTCACGGCATTAACAAAGTGACTGTTGAGTTTTGTGCCGGTGGACTTGAGAGGCTTGATGGCAAAGAATATGGAAGCTGTAATGATCCAGCTCAGGTGGAAGATGGTTTGGAAGCGGCAAAGCGAGAACTGCTTGAAGAGACTGGCTATGAGTCAGATGATTGGAAATACATTTTTAGAGTTCCTTCCAATGCTACAATGGCAGACAACTATGCGAATATCTATGTGGCAAAGAATTGTCGTAAGGTTGCAGCGCAGAACCTTGATGATACAGAATTCCTGAACGTACATCTGTATACCAGACAGGAAATTGATAATCTGATTCAGTCAGGGGATTTTCCACAGATGTCCCACATACTTGCACTTTTGCTTTCGGAAAAATAAGGATTAAAAAAGCGGGTACCCTGTGGTATCCGCTTAAATTCTATATTTAATTCTATTATTTGTTGAAGGTATTAGGAGTCATAAAAATTCCCCAGGTGGCAGACTGTGCATACATCTGATCTTCCTTCTGTTGAATACGCTCGCTTATACTCTCAATCAATTCTTTACTAATCCCTTCGGCCTTAAGGTCCTGGAATAAACTTACATCAAACATCACAGATCCCCTCCTTGCAAAAGTTATATATAAAGTAATTGCTTTGCTTTTTCTATAGTCATTATAACACCACAAATAGTTAAAGTGTGAAAGAACTGTGATTTAAATGTGAATTTTAAGACAAAAATAAACAACTGTCCGCACATGGCGAACAGTTGCAAAAATCATATCATTTGTTGTGGAATTAATTCAATGATGAAAGATAATCCTGAATAGCTGCAGTATCGATGTCATAGTACTCATATGTAGCATTCTCGGCAGCTGAATCCTGAACCTTTGTATATACTGAATATCCAACCCAACCTAAAATGGCAATTCCAATAACTGCAACAATTGCGAGGCTTAATACTTCCTCGATTTTTTTCTTTCTAAGTGTTGATCTACGATTCTTTTTATCTAATTTCTTCTGATCTACCTTCTGTTGACTCATTTCTTCTCCTATTTGTCAGGCCCTAGATTTTCCCGTGGAAGACCCAACACAACTATAAAATATAGTAACGCAACAGATATGTATTTTCAAGGATTATCGAGTCTTCTTGAGAATAATCTCTATCAAAACACAATTCATTGTGATAAACTTTTATTAGTGTATTTAGACTAGGATAACTATAGGTAAAAGGAGAGAATTAATGAGCAAAGCTGATGTGATTTTTAAGGCTATGTGCCGTGATATCTTGGAAAATGGTACTGATACAAAGGATGAAATTGTACGACCAATCTGGGAGGATACAGGTGAAAAAGCCTATACTATCAAGCAGTTTGGTGTTGTTAATAAATATGATTTAAGAGAGGAATTCCCAGCTCTTACTCTTAGAAAGACTGCCCTTAAGACCGCCATGGATGAGATTCTTTGGATCTACCAGCGCAAGTCAAACAATATCAAAGATTTAAAGGGCCACATTTGGGATGAATGGGCAGATGAAAATGGTTCTATCGGTACAGCATACGGTTATGTTGTAGGAGAAAAGTTCGAATTTAAGGGCGAAATGATTGATCAGATGGATTATGTCTTAAAGCAGCTTAAGGAGACACCTTATTCACGCCGCATCATGACTAATCTTTATCAGTTCCACGATTTGGCTACAGGCCATCTTGATCCATGCTGCTATTCAGCTACATATAATGTTACTAAGGACAAAAATTCAGATAAGCTTGTTTTAAACATGGTTTTAAATCAGCGTTCACAGGATATTCTTGCAGCTAACAACTGGAACGTGTGTCAGTATGCAATCCTTCTTATGATGGTTGCACAGGTTAATGATATGATTCCAGGTCAGCTTATCCATGTTATTGCAGATGCACACATCTATGACAGACATGTGGATATTATCAAGGAGCTCATCGAGCGCCCAGAGCTTCCAGCACCTACCGTCCGCCTCAATCCAGAAGTGAAGAATTTCTATGACTTCACCACAGATGACCTTATCGTAGAAGGCTACGAGGCTGGAGAACAAATACGTAATATACCTATAGCTGTTTAGGAGGACATATGAATTTAATAGTTGCAGTAGATAGAAACTGGGCAATTGGCAAGGATAATAAGCTTCTTGTGAGCATCCCAGATGATATGAAGTTTTTCCGTGAGACTACTACAGGAAAGGTGGTCGTCATGGGACGAAAGACACTTGAAAGCTTCCCAAATGGCAAGCCTCTTAAGAATCGCGTGAACATCGTGCTAACCCGTGATCCTAATTATCAGGTGAAGGACGCAATCGTTGTTCATTCGAAGGATGAGCTTGATAAGGAGCTTGCAAAATATAACTCCGATGATGTTTTTGTTATCGGTGGAGAGAGTATTTACAGAATGCTTCTTGATGATTGCAATCGAGCATTTGTTACATACATTGATTATGCATACGATGCAGATACATTCTTTCCAAATCTGGATGAAAAGCCAGAGTGGAAGCTTGCAGAGGAATCAGAAGAGCAGACATATTATGATATAGAGTTTTATTTCAGAGCATACACAAAATAGCAACCGCAAACCAGCACCTACAGTGAGGACATAATAATGGCATTGAATATTACAGGAAGAAAGTTGTTTGTTAAGGCGTTGAAGGAAGAGGGAGTAGACACTATTTTTGCCTATCCCGGAGGTATGATTACGGATATCGTGGACGAGCTATATAAGACCGAAGGAATCAGGGTCATTTTGGGTCGTCACGAGCAGGCTCTTGTACACGAGGCCGAAGGCTACGCAAGAGCTACGGGGAAGACTGCCGTCGTACTGGTCACCTCGGGTCCAGGAGCTACAAACACTATCACCGGTATCGCAGATGCTTATTATGACAGTATTCCTATGGTGATTTTTACGGGACAGGTTCCACTTCACCTTATTGGAAATGATGCTTTTCAGGAGGTGGATATCGTCGGTATGACACGTTCCATCACAAAGTTTGGCGTGACAGTTCGTAACAGAGAGGATATGGGACGTTTGTTAAAGATGGGATTCCAGATTGCTTCCACAGGAAAGCCTGGTCCGGTTCTCATTGATATTCCAAAGGATATTCAGGTGACTTCTGGTTCTCCGGATTACCCAGATCATGTTGATATCAGAGGATATCATCCAAATGAAAATGTTCATATCGGTCAGCTTAAGAAAGCTTATAAGCTTTTAAAATCAGCAAAAAGACCTTTGATTATGGCAGGTGGCGGTGTGCGTATTTCAGGAGCAGAGAAAGAGCTTCAAGCCTTTGCTACAAAGATGAATATTCCTGTTACTACTACAGTAATGGGTAAAGGTGTTATGCCTGAGGACAGCCCACTTTACATCGGTAACTGTGGTATGCATGGTAGATTCGCTGCCAATAAGGCGGTCACAGAATGCGATGTGCTGTTTTCTATCGGTACTCGTTTTAACGACAGAATTACAGGCGACCTTGAGAAGTTTGCTCCAAAGGCGCAGATTGTTCATGTGGATATTGCATCTGCTTCAATCTCAAGAAACGTAGTAGTAGACGTTCCAGTTACAGCTGATGCAAAGATGGCGTTGGAGAGACTGGTTGAATATGCTGAGGAGATGGACACTGAGAAGTGGCTTGATATCATCAACAGATGGGAAACTGAGCATCCTCTTTCTATGCCAGTTCCAAAGGTTGGTATTTGTCCACAAACCATTTGCGAAGCAGTCAACATGGTTTTCTCAAATGCAAATATTGTAACGGATGTTGGCCAGCATCAGATGTGGGCCAGCCAGTTTATTAAGCTTAAAAAGGGACAGGAATTTATTACATCAGGTGGTCTTGGTACCATGGGATTTGGTTTCCCAGCAGCAATTGGAGCGGCTGTGGGCAATCCTAAAAAGCCAGTAGTATTGATTACTGGTGACGGTGGTTTCCAGATGAATATGCAGGAAATGGCTACAGCTATGACAGAAAAGATTCCTGTTGTTATATGTATATTTAATAATTCGAATCTTGGAATGGTTCGTCAGATGCAGCAGCTTTTCTATGGTAAGCGCTATGAGATTACCAATCTTGCAGCAGAGGATGGCAGCTATTATCCAGATTTCTTAAAATGGGCCGAGAGCTATGACTGTCTTGGAATCAGAGTTACAAATCCCGCAGACGTCGTTCCGGCACTAAAAAAGGCCAAAGCAAATAAAGAGGGTCCAACAGTTATCGATTTTATAGTTTCACCAGATGACTTAGTTCTTCCAATGGTTAAGAGTGGTACACCACTTTCAGACATGATACTTAAATAGCATTTACTGAGGTAGAGGACATGGAAAAGATGAAAAACAGATGGATAGCTTTATACGTTGAAAATCAGGTTGGTGTACTTGCAAAGGTTTCGGGGCTTTTTTCAGCAAAGTCATACAATCTTCAGACCCTTACAGTTGGCACTACAGAGAGAGAGGATGTTTCCAGAATGACTATCTCTGTAAAGGCTGACGATGTGACTTTTGAGCAGATTAAAAAGCAGTTGAATGCGATGGTGGAGGTTATAAAGGTCATTGATCTTACCACTATTCCAATTCATATGAAGGAGATTCTTTACGCTACAGTTTCTGGGCTTGATGTTACAGGAAAGACAGAGGCATTTCAGATTGCAGAGGTATTTGCCAGAGGCGGAAGCGTTAAGATTTGTGATATAGGAGGGGATTCTGTTCTATTTGAATGCACCCTTACAGAAAACAAAAATAATGAGCTGATTTCTCTACTTAAATCGAGATTTAAAAAAGTGCAAATCGTTCGCGGTGGAGCGGTTGCTGTGGAGGCTATCAGCCGTTCTAACAGGTAGGACAATATGGGGGAACGTTTTAAAAAGAGAATTGTATCTGTGTTGGCATTGGCAGTTGCGGTGTGCCTTTGCTTTAGTAGTTCGGTGCAGGCTTCTCAGTCTGAAGTAGACAGGCTGAAGGAAGAATCTAAGAACGCTACACAAAAGGTAGATGACATTAAAAATAAAAAAAAGCAGGCACAGGATTCAAAGGATCAGCTGCAGGGGCAGGCGGATAGTTTGGCTGGGCAGATTACAAGTCTTAATAATCAGATATCCACCGTAACAGGAGAAATATCTGAGACTGAACAGAATATAGCAGTGGTTGAAGCAGATTTGGAAACTTTGTCTGGTGAAATAGAAGAAATACAAAATTCACTGGATGTTCAAAAAAATGCAATGAAACTTCGTATAAAATATATGTACGAGAACAGGACTACAAATACTCTGGTGAATTTCGTGGAAAGTGGCTCCATGGCAGAGTTTTTGCAGCGTTTGGAGTACATGGCTCAGATTACTGCTTATGATCAGAAAGCTATAAAGAAATTTGAAGCAACACAGCTTGATTTGGAAGAAAAGAAGGCAGAAGTAGAAGAAAAAAATAAACAGCTTAGTGCATATCAGGATACGCTGATTTCAAAGAAAAGTCAGTTGGGTTCATTGGTGGGAAGCACCACCTCGGCGCTTAATACTACAAATGGTCAGATCGCTGATACGCAGGCTGCCATCGAGGAGCTTGAAAGGCAGCAGAAGGAAGCTGAGGAATACGAAAAGAAGATTCAAAAGCAGTATCGTGATGCTCAGTTGGCACTGGCCCAAAAACTGGCTGGTGAACATGGTGCATATTCAGGTGGATATAGCACAGACGATGAAGAGACATTATTACTTGCGGCATTGATTCAGGCAGAGGCAGATAATCAGGGAGCCGATGGAAGATTGGCGGTAGGCTCTGTTGTTATGAACCGTGTTGCAAGCTCAAAATTTCCAAATACAATTGCCGGAGTAATTTATTCTCCGGGCCAGTTTGCACCTGTTGCATCAGGACGTGTTGCTTTGATACTTGCCAACGGTCCAAACAGTGGTTGTCAGTACGCTGCGGCTCAGGCAATTGCGGGAAATACTAATACTGACGCGTTGTTTTTCTTTACTGTAAGCTATGCTCAGAATCTTCACGACAGACAGGTTGCAGAAGGTAAGGAAGGATTCCTGGATAGAACAGAGGGTGTTACTATAAACGCTCACTATTTCTACAATTATAAATAGTCTGTAAATAGGCTATTTCATTGAAAAACTAGAACTAATAAGCTAGAATAAAATCCTAGCTTTGAAATTAAAGAATGTTTTAATTAATAATTAATAAGGAGGTCGCATATGGCAACACCACATAATGAAGCGAATAAAGGGGATTTTGCTAAGACAGTTCTCATGCCTGGAGATCCACTTCGTGCAAAGTTCGTAGCAGACAATTTTTTAGAGGATGTTAAGTGTGTAAACACAGTTCGTAACTGCCTTGGTTTTACAGGTACTTACAAGGGAGTTCCTGTATCTGTAATGGCTAGTGGAATGGGTATGCCTTCTATCGGTATTTATTCATACGAGCTTTTCGCATTTTATGATGTAGAAAATATTATCAGAATTGGTTCAGCAGGAAGCTACACAGATAAGCTTAATGTTCTTGATGTAGTTATTTCTGAGAGCGCATTCTCTGAGAGTACATTTGCTAAGTTTACAAACGGAGTAGAGGAGAAGACACTTTACCCAAGCAAGAAGATTAACGATATTGCTATTGCAAAGGCTAAGGAGCTTGGCATCAACGCAAAGGTTGCAAAGGTTCACTCTTCAGATCAGTTCTACACAGCACCAGAGATGGGCGGCTGGAAGGCTGTTAAAGAGCGTTGCGGTTGTGATTGCGTAGAGATGGAGAGCTTCGCTCTTTTCAATAATGCAAACATGCTTGGTAAGAATGCTACATGTATGCTTACAATTTCTGATTCATTTGTAACATCAGAGGAGATTCCAGCTGAGGAGCGTCAGAAGTCATTCACAGAGATGATGAAGCTTGCTCTTGAGACAGCTATTGCACTCTAATAACAATTAAAATTTCTAACACCTGGTAACATTAGTTACTGGGTGTTATTTTTTTACCTCAAAATAGTAAAGAAATTGTTAATAATCCATATATGAAAATTTTGTGAAATATGTTAGAATGTCTAACGTTATGAGAATAATTGGAAAATTCTTTCATATCTACTAGATATTTTCAATTCACTTGAAGGGGAGATTGATTTCCAGAAAATTAATACTAAATTTAATAAAGTTAGGTTCAATAGATGATACGCATTATTATACTCCTAGTTATATTAATACTGATTCTTCTTGGAATAGGCGGATACTTGGTTACACGCAAAAAGACCTCATATAAAGCAATAGGTGCGTTAGTAATATCAGCTTCATTAATCATTAGCATCTATGGAATATATTTTTACGTTAATAGTGTAAAAGCTTTAGAGAAAATAGCCAATCAGACTACTGAAGTAACTACTTACGGAATCTATGTATTAGGCGATTCCAAGATAAAAAATATCGACGATTTCAGTAATGAAAAAATAGGCGTTGCCAAGGATATTACAAACGAAGAGTTGTCAGAAACTCTGAAGGAGTATTCCTTTGATTTGAGTTCTTATGATAGTCAGTTGGATTTAATTGAAGGGCTTAAAAATAGAGAGTGTTTAGGCGCTGTCTTGAGTACATCTTACGTGAGTATGCTTGAGGAAAATGATGTTATTAAAGAACTAGGTGTGGAGCTTAGCTTACTGGATGAAGTAGACGTTTCAAAAGTAGTAGAGGCGCCAGCGGTAATCACACCTGAGGAACCATTTATTGTATATATCAGTGGTAAGGATACTTGGGGACATATTTCAGTGTCCAGCCGTTCTGATGTAAATATTCTTGCGGCAGTTAATCCTGAAAAGAAACATATCCTTCTTGTTTCCACCCCAAGAGATTATTATGTTCCACTTTCAATAGCTGATGGTGCCATGGATAAGCTTACTCACACAGGTATCTATGGAATAGATGTATCTAAAGACACAATGGAAATGCTTTATGGCTTGGATATAGACCATTATTTTAAAGTGAACTTTAGCGGCTTTGAAGGCTTGATTGATGCCATGGGTGGTATTACTGTCTGGTCCGATTACGATTTTGATGTAGAAAATATAGGACATTTTAGTAAGGGCGATAATCAGCTGACTGGACTTGAAGCCTTGGCTTTTGCCAGAGAAAGACATTCCTTCCCAAGGGGAGATATAGTCCGAGGCGAAAACCAAATGAATGTAATACAATCTGTTGTTCAGAAAATGACTTCTAAAAGTACATTGATGAATTATGCAGAGATTTTGAATAAATGCGATGGCACTTTCGCCACCGATATATCAACGGCTGAGATAGCGAATTTGGTTTCATATCAATTGTCAAATCCAGGAGAGTGGGAGATTGAGAAACTAAGTGTTGGGGGTACAGGCTCACACCAACATGTTTACTCACTTGGTAAGAAATCTTATGTAATGAAACCAAATGAAGAAGATATAAATAACGCTAGAGAGAGAATTAGAGAAGTATTAGAGGAAGAGTAACGGGAGAAATATTTGTGAAAGCTTTAATCGTTTCGTCTGTTTATGGCTTTTTATCCAAATTTGAGAGACAAAATGTTGAGCTGTTGGAAGGGATGAACATCGAGGTTCTTTATGCCTCAAATTCTAAGAATGTTGTTTACGAAGATAATGAGGATGTACTAAAGGAATTAGGGGTTAGATATCATGACATTCCAATTACGCAGTCACTAACAGATGCTAGGGCTAATATTAAGGCTACCATAGCCTTAAGAAAGCTTATTAAGAGAGAAAAAATCAATATTATTCATTGTCATACGCCAACAGGCGGTATGGTTGCAAGACTTGCATGTCTGGGAATCAAAGACGTGTATGTAATTTATACTGCTCATGGTTTTCACTTTTATAAGGGTGCATCAAAGCTGCGCAATCGTATTTATTATTTGGCAGAGTATTTTATGAGCAGAAATACAAATGCACTTGTGACGATTAATCATGAAGATGAGACAGCTGCTAAAACTATGCGTGCAGATTGTGTTTATCGCATTCCTGGTGAGGGGGTTGACTCAAAATATTATTGTCTTACCGATGAAGAAGACAAGATAAAAGAACGAATAAAGCTAGACATTAAAAAAGATGATTTCTTTGTAATTAGTGTTGGCGAAGTAAGAAAAAATAAAAACCAGAAAAAGATTATTGAGACTATACGATATTTTGAAAACAATAATCCTAATGGAATGAACATAGTATATGGAATTATTGGAAGTGGTAGTCAGGAACGGGCATTAAAGAAATATGTCAAAAAGTATCATCTGGAACACAGTGTTAGATTCTATGGTTACGAGGTTGATATAAGAAAGTTCCTTCGAGCTGCTGATGTCATGGTATTTCCATCTATCAGAGAGGGACTGGGAATGGCTCCTCTTGAAGCTATGTTTACAGGTCTTCCAGTAATTGCTTCAAGCAATAGAGGTTCAAAAGAATATATTAAAGACAAGAAAAATGGCTTGTTAGTATACGAAGATACGGTAGATGCATATGCTAAAGCGATTCAGCAGATGTATTTATATAAGCTAGAGCATAAAAAATACAACAGAGAGAATATTAGAGAATCAGTTACATCCTTTGAAAAATCAGAATCAGAAAAAGTTATGAGAAAGGTTTACGAAGATGCCTGCAGTAAGTGTAATGTTTCCGGTTTTTAATTGTGAAAAAGCATATTTGAAAAAAGCGGTTGAGTCTATTCTGCGTCAAACTTTCACAGATTTTGAGCTCATTATTTTTGACGATGGATCAGTTACTGACGTAAAGAAAGTTATTAGCGCTTATGCAAAAAAGGATTCAAGAATAGTATTTCTCAGAGAAGAAGAACATCATGGCCTGGCATATGGTCTTAACAGAATGGTGAAAGAGGCTAAAGGACAATATTTAGCTAGGATGGATGCAGATGATATCAGTGCTCCTGACAGATTAGAAAAAGAATTTAAATTTTTGGAGGCTCACCCTGAGTATGGATTTGTTGGGGGAAACCTGCTCCTGATGGATGATGATGACAGGGTGTATGGAAATCGAAAGTATCCTGAGAAGCCAGAGGAAAAAGACTTTCTGAAGTTCCAGCCATATGCTCATCCAACAATGATGTTCAGAAAGAGCATCTTAGAGATGGATAATCCATATGGAAGTGCAGAAAAGCCTCGCCGAGGTGAGGACTACGAGCTGCTTATGAATCTTACTGCTGCCGGAATACGAGGATACAATCTACAGGAGAATTTGCTTTACTACAGGGAGACAATAGCTAGCTATAAACGTAGAAGACTAACAGATCAGATGGCTGAAGTTACCATCAGATGGAATGGATTTAAGAAAATGGGATTGAATCCATGGCATGAAATTGGATATGTAATAAAGCCTATTGCGGTATGGATGGTTCCTGACAAAATTGCTTTTAATATCAGGAATAGTTCCAAGGGCTAAGGGAGTTTAGACTTTTGAAAGAGGATAAAGAAAAGCAGGTTGTTTTTCAAACTGGAAAGAATGTCTTTGCACCAGTATTAAATAGTTACGTTTTATATGTACTAACTGATGCAATGAGTAAGGGAATCAAAACCTTATATTTTTTGGCGAGAGATGCATACTTTGATTACCTGATAGCAGAAAAATATGTTAAAGAGTTTGATCTGGATATTCAATGTAAATATCTATATGTTTCAAGGTTATCACTTAGAATTCCTCTCTATCATTTAGATATTAATCAGGCATTATCATATATTACCTTAAGCGGTGTAGATGTTACGCCGACTAAGGTGATTAATCGTACTGGGCTTTCTTCACAGGATAAGCTCATAGAAAAAATAGCAGATTATCTTGGTGTAGAAAAAGATGAACAAATACCAAGACACAGGCTGGGGGAATTAAAAGATTTTTTAGCGGAAGATGATGAGTTCATAAATCTTCTTGTTGAGAATTCTAAAAAGGAGTTTTCCAAGGCCCTTAATTATCTTAAGGGAGAGGGACTAGGAACAAAAGAAAAAATAGCAGTTGTAGATAGTGGCTGGGTTGGTTCAATTCAGCAAAGCTTGAATGTTTTCCACAATTATCTTGGTGGAAAAGAGCCTTTAGAAGGATATTACTATGGCTTATACGAAATACCTTCTGGGGCTGAAGAGCAATATTATCATTCATTTTTGTTTGGACCAAGATCCAGATTAAAAAAGAAGGTAGCTTTTAATAATTGTCTGTTTGAGTGTGTTTTTTCTGCACCACACGGAATGACTACAGGATATAAGGGGGAAGAGGATAATTATGCTCCAATTTTATCCACTGTATCTAAAAGGCAAATTGACTATTTGAAGCAAATTGAAAAGCTTTTAAGGGATTATCAGTCTGAGGTTGTTAATAAGCACAACAGCTTTCAGGAGATATGTGGATTATTTAATAATCCTTCGGCTCAGAAAAATATAGAAAAAGAATTATTTAGATTCATGGCAAAACCTTCCTATGAGGAGGCTGAGGTGTTTGGGAAACTACATTTTTCAGATGATGTGATTGACTACAACAATGCGGTTTTGGCATCAAAGCTTTCTGAAAGAGATTTGATAGATAATCATTTTTTAGTGAGAGTTTTTCTTGAGTTGAGAGAGATGATTTTTGGACAAAGGTATGTTGTTAATATATCGGGGTGGTACGAGGGCTCAGTTATGCTTTACTCGAAACCATTCAGAAAGCACCATCATTTAACTGCATATAACCATTACAAATATTATATGCAATATAGTAAGCAAAGACGCTGGATAAAAGAGCGTGAAAGAAATGAGAGGACATAATGATATTAGGAAATAGGAAGAGAAGAAAAATAGCTGAAAATAAATCTTCTAGAGGCAATAAGTATTTTAAGGATTCGTTTGAAGTTGAAGATTTGAGTGAACTAAAGGAATCTGAAGAAGAAACAGTCATCTCTGTGCAAAATGTGACAATGAAATTTAGGGTTGCCACACAAAATGTATCTGGCATAAAGGAGTATTTTATACAACTTCTAAAAAGGAATATTACCTATAGAGAATTCAAAGCATTAGATGATGTAAGTTTTGACGTCTATAAGGGCGAGGTAGTTGGAATTATTGGAACAAATGGTTCGGGTAAATCTACAATTCTCAAGATTGTTTCCGGTGTGTTGCGTCCTACCGAAGGAACCGTAAAAGTTGATAGAAAAAAAGTTCAGCTTCTTACATTAGGTACAGGTTTTGATATGGAGCTTACAGGACGTGAGAATGTTTATTTGAACGGGGCTATAATCGGATATTCGCGTGAGTTTTTAGATGCACATTATGATGAAATAGTAGCCTTTGCTGAGCTTGAAGACTTTATGGATGAAAAAGTTAAAAATTATTCAAGTGGTATGGTGAGCCGTTTGGGATTTGCTATAGCAACAGCAGGTGATGCGGCTGAAATTTTAATTCTTGATGAAGTACTTTCTGTAGGTGATGAATTCTTCAGAAAGAAGTCACTTGCTCGTGTAAAGGAAATGATTCATGGCGGCAGCACAGTTCTTTTGGTAAGTCATAGTATGCCTACTATCAAGGAGAACTGCTCAAAGGTTGTATGGATAGAAAAAGGTAAGTTAAGAATGATAGGAAAGCCAGAGTTGGTTTGCAAGGCATATCAGCAGATGCGCGAAACACCTCAAACGACTTCAACTAAGGCTAGTGAGGTGTCCTAGTATGGAATATGGATTGAAGCAATATATCTTTGTAATACGAGAACTTACATCTAGAGAAATAAAGAGAAAATATTCCAGATCAGTATTAGGCATTCTTTGGAGCGTATTACAACCTTTGTTGTTTATGTTTGTTATGACAGCAGTTTTTAGTGGCTTTACTTTAAATGATATATCATACCCAGTTTATTATCTTACAGGATATACAACATGGTCTATGTTTAGTATTGCTACTACTACTGCCATGACAGCATTTGAAGATAATAAATTATTATTTCAAAAGACAAAGCTTCCTAGAGAGGTCTTTGTTCTTTCGCGTGATTATACGTCATTGGTAAATCTTGGATTTTCCTCAATAGCATTACTACTCGTGCTTATATTTTTCAAAGTTCAAATTAAATGGACGGTTGTTGTATTTTTTATAGATGTGATTTTTGAGTTGATTTTTACTATAGGTATTTCATTCCTACTAGCTACGATATATGTATTTTACAAGGATATAAAATTTATTTGGCAAAATATTATTGTTATGTTAGTTCATATGATTGCCATTTTTTATCCAATAGAGAGATATCCTGATTCTGTGAGAGAATTCACAGCACATAATCCTTTATTTATCTATCCGGATATAGCACGTAAAAGCATTATAAATGGAACATGTGAAGTGGACCAATTGATGGCGATGTTTATGTGGGCAATTGGGGCGTTATTAATTGGTTTAATCATATTTAAGCTGGCAGAGAATAGCATTATTAAAAAAATATAGTGGGTGAAGTATGGAAAGAGTAAAACAATATTTTTTTGTTCTGCAGCAAATTGGATACAAAGAACAACGAAAAAAAAGTTCAGAGACTAATTTGGGAGTTGTTTGGAATGTGTTAAATCCACTGTTGTATATGGTGATTTTATCTACCTATTACAACAATATCATTATTCATGATATAGATAGATTCCCAGTTTTCGTTTTCACCGGAATCACAATTTACAATTTTTATAATTCTGCAACCAAGAGTGCGATGAAATCGCTAGTTAATAATAAAAATCTGTTGATAAAAACTAAATTACCTATTGAGGTGTTTGTAGTAAATAGCATTTACTCAGGCTTTAGGGAGTTTTTATTCTCCTCTATAGCGCTAATCCCAATATGTATATATTATCAAGTACACATAACCTGGAGAGTTATTTTTGTTATCCCTATATTAATTATTACCGCCAGTATTATAACTAGCATAGGAAGAATTCTAGCAATTTGTTATACGTTTTTTGGTGACATTGAGTACTTGTATTCTGTATTAATGTCCATGTTGGTATTTGTATCAGGTACATTTTTGCCGATGGCTAATTATCCGGAGAATATCAGATATATTTTGACGTATAATCCGATTTTCCTATCAATCTTTTTGTATAGAAATAATCTTATGTATGGACTACCTTCACATTGGTCTGTATGGGGCAAGTTTTTAGGTTGGTTTGTGGTGCTTCTGGTTTTATCTCGTCTTTTATTTGATAAAAAGAAGGACAGTTGTGTAAGCATGCTATGATTTCTAAAAAAATATTATTAGTAAGTTTTGAAATGACATACTCTGGTTCACCTGTTGCCACCCTAAAAATGGCACGGGTTTTGAGAAAAATGGGATACCAGGTTGATATTTGGACATTAAATGAGGGGCCATTTGCACTTGAGTTTAGCCGGGATGGCTTTGAGGTTAAAAATATCAATTTCCCAGCAGATGCAGGTCAGGAATTAGAAGATCTGCTAAGTGAGTATAAGCTATGTATCTGTCATACAATTTTTTGCTCAGAGATAGCCTGCTACATCCAACGAATTGTTAACACCGTTTTGTATATTCATGAGGCAGGCAATATTAGTGACCTGATTGATGATTGTGATATTAATCTGGATGACTTTTTAAATATTAAAAGATATTGGTGTGTCAGCGAATACGCAAAAGAGAAGATATTAGAAAAATATAGTCTCAATAAACTGGATATTCTACCTAACTATGTAGATAGATATTTAGTGGATAGAAAACCACGCTCAGATACAAAGCTTAGATTATGTATCGCAGGAACAGTGGAATATCGCAAAGGTTTAGATGTTGTGGTAAAGGCCTTGGACTTATTGCCTGAGGAAAAACAGGAGTGTGTTGAGCTGCACGTAATTGGAAGAATTCCAGTGTGGGCAGAAAGCTATGCATCAGATAATTTGAATCACAAATGTATTCAATATCATGGTGAGATTCAGGATGTCAGTACACTGTTTGATTTATATGCATCAATGGACCTGTTCATTGTAGCTTCAAGAGATGAATCCTGTTCATTGGTGGCATTGGAGGCTGCCATGTTAAAAAAGCCATTATTAGTGACTGAAAACACAGGAGCTAAATATGTCGTTGATAATCCAAAAATGATTCTTAAAACAGAAGATGAACGTGAACTTGCAGATGGAATAATGAATTTCATGGAGAATCGGTCATTAATAAGCTATGAGGGGAATAAAAATTATAAAAGATATAAAAGAAAAGCATCCTTAAGGAATTATAAAAAACAGCTTAAACATAATATTTATAAAATAAAATTTTCATTATAGGGAGGATTTTGAAAAATGAATGAAAATGTAGAAATATCTATCGTTGTGCCAGTGTGTAATGTGGCTGCATATTTGGGAGAATGCCTGGATAGTATTTTAAATCAAACATTCAAGAACTTTGAGGCTATTTGCGTAAATGATGGTTCCACTGATAATTCACTTGATATTTTACGTGAATACGAGAAGAAGGATAAGCGAATTAAGGTTATAACCAAGGCAAATTCTGGATATGGAAATACCATGAATGTTGGTATGGATGCTGCACAGGGTAGATACATTTGTATCATCGAGTCAGATGATTATGTTGATAAGCATATGCTTGAGAGATTATTTGATTCTATTGAAAAGTACGATGCAGACGTAGTTAAATCTGACCATTATATCTTCTCTACAAAGAATGGAAAGAATAGAAGCACATTCCAGCCAGTATGTCCTGAGGAGTACTACAACAGAGTATTGAACGTTACAGTATGTCCTGAGATTTTCACATTCACAATGATGAACTGGACTGGCATATATAAGACAGAATATTTACGTGAGAATAACATTAGACATAACGAAACACCTGGAGCTAGTTTTCAGGATAATGGATTTTGGTTTCAGGCAATATCTTTGGCTAGTAAAATTGTGTTCATTAATGAGGCATTCTACTACTACAGACAGGATAACCCAAATTCTTCTATCAACAATAAGAAGAAGGTTTTCTGCATTTGCGATGAGTACAAATTCATGCGTGAAATATTAGATAGTCACAAGGAGTTTGGCGAGGAAGTACATAAGCGTTTCTTTGAGAAGAAGCTCTTTAATTATCTGAACTCATACAACAGAGTGGCTATCGACTACAAGCTTGAGTTTTTAGAGCATATAAGTAAGGAATTTGAAGAAGATTTAAAGGACCCATTATTGAGAATTGAGTCTCTTGATCCATGGATTTTCATGCAGGTGAATCGTATTATTGACTCTCCAAAGTTATTTATGATTGAGGATTGTTCGGTTAGATATAGAGATAAATACAATGAGTGCCATGAAAAGCTTATGAAGATTAGAAATTCAGAAGAGTTTAAGAGAGGCATTAAAGTAAAAGAATTACTACATGTTAATTAATCGAAAAAAATAGAACGGAGAAATAAAGGTTATGGATAATGAAGTAATGGTTAATGAATCAAATGACGTAGAGAGTGAATACAATCCTGTAATATCAGTAATTATTCCTGTATACAACGCTGAGAAGTACGTAAAAAAATGTTTGGAAACTATTATAAACCAGTCATACTGGCATCTTGAAATCATCTGTGTTGATGATGGTTCTACTGATCATTCATTGGAGTTATTGGAGTTATTTGCCAAGAAGGATGACAGAATCAAAATTATTAAACAGAAGAACTCAGGGCCTGCTGCTGCCAGAAATGCTGCACTAAGAGAGGCTACTGGTGATTTCATTAGCTTTGTTGATGCAGATGATTATCTGGAATACAACGCATATGAGATTCTCATGAACAAGATAAAAGAAAATAATAGTTGGGATTTGGTTATTTTTGGTGGAAATGTTGTTGGCGAGCCTAATGATTACATTTCAGGAGTGTTAACTACACAGTACAGCGAGCATATTAATTGCAGACCAAGTGAAATAATCTTTAGAGAAAAGGCTGCCAAGCCATTCCTTTGGTTGCATTTAATCAAAAGAGAATTACTAACAAATCCTACAGAGTTGTTCTTTGATGAAACAATGAATTTGGGAGAGGATCAGATATTCCAATTCGGTTACGTGCCACGTGCTAAAAATGTTCTTGTTATTGAGGACAAGTTATACAACTACAGAATTACTAAAAATGCATCATTAATGCAGTTGTATAGCCACAGACGTGTTAAGAAAACTGAAATGCACTTTGAAATCATTCGAAAAGTCGTAAGTGAGTGGAAGGACATGGGCTACTATGATTCAAACAAGGATGAGCTTTGGACATGGGCTGTTAGTTTCATTTATTGGACTATCATAGATTTCCCTGTAGAGTATAGAAAAAAATATGCTCAGGAATTTGTGGACCTTTTTGAAAAGGAAAATCACGAGGGTGCTTATATCATTCTTGAATATGAGATTGACCATTACGATGAGATGCGTGAATGGACTCTAAACGATTATTCAGAAGAAAAAGAGTTAGCCAGATTAATAAAAAAGATTGAGCATGATAATTATGAGGTTCAGGAGACTCTTAAATCAAGAGCATTTAAGATTGGAAGAATATTAACACCTGAAAGCAAGCGCTTAGACTTGTCTGCTTTTTAATCGACACAGACGATACTAAGAAAAGAATGGAATGATATAAATGGATAAATCAATTATTAATGTTAAAAGAATAGATTGTACTGGCTGTGGGGCGTGTAAGGTTGCATGTCCTGTGGATGCCATCAAACTAGAGTATGACAACGATGGATTTTTATATCCAGTAGTAACTGACGCCTGCATTAATTGTGGTAAGTGCGCAAAGGCATGTCAGGTTATACATCCAGTGGAGAAATATCCTACACCTAAGGCATACGCATTTATGGCTACACAGCAGATTAGAGAAGTAAGCTCCTCAGGTGGATTATTCTCATTATTAGCTACTTATGTCATTGGTCAGGGTGGTGCAGTTTTTGGTGCAGTATATGGAGATGGATTTAAAAGCGTATACATGACAAAAGCTGAGACTATCGATGAGATTGCTCCAATGAGAGGTTCTAAGTATGTATTCTGTGAGACAAGAGATACATATAAGGAGGCAAAGGAGTTACTTGAAGCAGGACGTCAGGTGCTTTATACAGGAACTCCTTGTGAAATCGCTGGATTGAGAACATATCTTGGCAAAGAATACGACAACTTATTATTAGTGGATTTTGTTTGCCACGCAGCAAATTCTGTTAAGGCTTATAAGGCATGGCTCAAGGAATTTACAGAAGGAAAAGAGCTTAAAAAGCTGGATTTCAGAGATAAGAATTTTTATAAGTGGTCAACGCCAGCTGTAGCATATTTTAAGGATGGAACAGTCAAGAAACAGCCATACAACGAATGCTTCTGGTACAACGGATTCCTTGAGGGTGTTATCAATAGAGATAATTGTGCTCATTGTGAGTACGCTTGTGCAGAACGTGTTTCAGACATCACCATGGGTGATGCATGGCAGGTTTCACGCATAAATAAAGATTATAGTGATGGTATAGGAACCTCTTTAGTTCTGGTAAATTCTGAAAAGGGTGAAGAGATATTCAATAAGATTCAGACAGAGTTAAAGAATATTATCACATTATGCGAAGAGATTCCATTGGAGGAAATCAGAAAGTATAACGGAAATATCAATTTCCCTCAGAAGCAGAGCCCAGCAAGAAAGTTCTTCTTCTCTCACTTAGATTCCATGGGTTATCACAATGCGTTATGGTATGGCAGAGGAAGAAGATGGGATTTCGGTCTTGTAGGCTGGTGGTTTGCATCAAATTACGGAAGTGCTCTCACATATTTTGCACTTGCAAAGGTGTTAGAGAAGATGGGCAAGGCTTCTATCTTTATTCCTATTCCAAAGCTGGATGGAACACCTTGGGATGATGATACAAAGAATGTTGAAGCCTTTATCGGAAAGCATTTTCGTATTGCTAAAAAGAGAGACAAAGAGCATATGCATGAAATGAATCATTTTTGTGATGCCTTCATGCTTGGCTCAGACCAGATGTGGAGAGAGTCTACAACAAAGCTTGTAGGACATACATTCTTCCTTGATTTCGTAGCTCAGGGAAAAAAGAAGATTGCATGTGCACCTTCATTTGGCGCTGGCAAATATTCAAAGGATGCCAACCTGAGAATGGAAGCATCTGTTTTGCTTGATAGCTTTGATGCTGTAAGTGTCAGAGAAACAAGTGGTGTAGATATTTGCAAAGAAGTGTTTGGCGTAGAGGCTCAGCAGATAATCGACCCAATTTTCTGGGTAGATACAGATGTATATGACGAAATTGCAGAGCAGTCAACAGTGAATGATCTTCCAGAGAAGTACCTGTTTTGCTATGTGCTTGATCCTACTGACGAAAAGATTAAGATTGCAGAAAGAATTGCAGCAGAGCGTAATCTTGAGGTTATTACAATTCTTGGAATGCGCGAAGCTAAGTATACTCGTGATAAGTGGACTGTTGGAAGAATTATTGATAATGCTTCAGTGGAAGACTTCGTAAATGCGATTCGTAAATGCGAATATATGTTTACAGATTCACACCATGGTGTTTGCCTTGCAATCAAATACAATAAAAATTACGTTGCCATTGGAAATGTGGCAAGGGGCTTAGACCGATTTACCACTGTAGGTGGATTGTTAGGATTAAATGAAAGAATTATTTCTCTTCCAAATCAGGGAGAGGATGATGTAGTTGCACTTGCAGATATTGATTACGCACCTGTTAACGAAAAACTTTCATATGAGATTAACCGTGGAATAACATGGATGGACGAAGCTATAAAGCGACCAGTAAAACCAGAGACACCAATGTATTCAATGCTTCGACGTATAGTGTCTTTAGAGAAAGAAGTAGCGGCATTAAAAAACAGATAGGAGTGTAAGACAATGTACGATTATTTGATTGTAGGCTCAGGTCTTTTTGGAGCTGTATTTGCAAGACAGGCAACAGACGCAGGTAAGAAGGTTCTCGTTATTGATAAGAGACCTAATATAGCAGGTAATGTTTATACAGAGAAGATTGAGGGGATTCATGTGCACAAATATGGTGCACATATCTTCCACACAAACATGAAGCATGTTTGGGATTATGTTACTAAGTTTGCTACCTTCAATCGTTTCACTAATTCCCCTGTAGCAAACTATAAGGGAGAGCTTTATTCTCTTCCATTCAACATGTATACCTTCAACAAAATGTGGGGCGTGGTTACTCCTGAGGAGGCTGCAGCAAAGATAGAGCAGCAGAGACAAGAGGCTGGTATCACAGAGCCTAAGAATCTTGAGGAGCAGGCTATCTCACTGGTTGGAACAGATATTTATGAAAAGCTTATCAAGGGATACACACAGAAGCAGTGGGGACGTCCTTGTACAGAGCTTCCAGCATTCATTATCAAAAGACTTCCTGTAAGACTTACTTTTGATAACAACTACTTCAACGCCCTTTATCAGGGTATTCCAGTAGGTGGATATACAAAGATGGTTGAGAACATGCTTGAGGGCATTGAGGTTCGTCTCAATACAGATTACTTTGAGAACAAGGCAGAGCTCGATGCACTTGCAAAGAAGGTAGTCTACACAGGTCCTATTGATGCATATTATGATTTCAAGCTTGGTACACTTGAGTATCGTTCAGTCAGATTTGAAAATGAGACACTTGATAAGCCAAACTTCCAGGGTAATGCAGCAGTCAACTACACTGATGCAGAGACTCCATGGACAAGAATCATCGAGCACAAGTGGTTTGAGTTTGGAAAAGATGATGAAGGTAATGATATTCCTAAGACCATCATCAGCCGTGAATATAGCTCAGAATGGAAGCCAGGTGACGAGCCATACTATCCAGTTAATGATGAAAAGAATGGCAAATTATACCAGCAGTACAAAGAGCTTGCAGACAAGGAAGAAAAGGTTCTCTTTGGTGGTCGTTTAGGAGAGTATAAGTACTACGATATGGATGCCGTCATTGATTCAGCGTTAAAGTTTTCAGAGAATGAATTATAAAAATTATGAGACTAAAAATTTATAACGCATTAGTTAATAAACATATAGGCATCAGACAGCGATATCATGCCATTCATGACAGCTCTACAGGAATCGTTAAGGTGCTGTCCTGGTTATATCTTCTTTGGCTCAATTTTGCTTACTATGTTTTGTTTATGCATTTCCTTGGGAAAGATGATAAGACCAAGACCTATGAGTACAAAAATGTGGAATATAAGACTTCTGAGATGGGACATTTCAAGAAGGAATTTCCATATATAACCGTCGAAAGTTTTGTGGAAAAGCTTTCAGGGTATGATGTGATTTCCTTTGATATTTTTGACACTTTGATATTCAGACCTTTTTCTGAACCAGCAGATTTGTTTTATTTGATTGGCTGCAGATTAGATTTCCTCAACTTCAAAGATCTTAGAGCGCGTGCTGAATATGAGGCAAGAATAATCAGAGCCGATAAGCTGAAAAAACAAAAGAAGTACGTTGATTACGAGATTGATATAAATGACATCTGGAATCGTATGTACGATATTACTGGTTTGGATGCAGCTAGAGGAAAGGCCATCGAAGAAGAGCTGGAATATGATCTTTGCTACGCTAATCCATTTATGCTTAAAGTTTTTAAGCGCCTTCAGGAAATGGGAAAGCGAATCGTTATTACTTCGGATATGTATTTGACCAAGGATTTCCTTATCAAGATGCTTGAGAAAAATGGTTATTCCGGATACGAGAATATTTTCATTTCCAACGAATATCATAAGAGCAAAAGTGACGGACGTCTTTATGAAGTGGTTAAGAAAAAGGTGGGCGAGGATTTGTCTTATATCCATGTGGGCGATAACACTCACAGTGATATAAAGATGGCCCAGAAGAGTGGCTTCAAAACTCTGTATTATCCAAATGTAAACAGATCGACCTTACTATACAGGACCTTTGATATGTCACCTATTATAGGCGGAGCTTACAGAGGTATTGTAAATAATCGCATCTATTCGGCGACGGATGAAAAGGCCGCTTCTATGGAGTACGAATACGGATATATTTATGGTGGACTTTTTGCCATGGGGTATTGTTCGTATATCCACGAATATGCAAAGCTTCACAATGTAGATAAGTTGGTTTTCTTATCACGTGATGGAGATACCTTAAAACAGGTATATGAAATGATGTATCCAGAGGATAAAGCTTCTGGAAAAATAGAGTATGCCTATTGGTCTAGAAAGGCTGCCACGATCCTTACTTTTGATTTGGATAAAAATGATTATTACCGCCGTTTCCTCTACCATAAAGTTGACCAGGATTATAAGATTTCTGAGATAATATCATCCATGGAATTGGATGTCCTTGCAGATAAAGTTGATGGTTACACAATAGGAAATAGAAAAGTTGATTTAATTGGCAAAGAGGGACGACAGCTTAAGATTCATTTGAAGGATGAACTTACTGTTAAGAATGTTGAGGTTCTAAGAGTGTTCCTGGAAGAGAATGCCAATAGAATTGTGACTCTTTATCAGCAGAGAGACAAGGCTGCAAAACGATACTATGAGAAAATGTTTGCTGGCTGTCAAAAAGCACTCCTGGTGGATATTGGCTGGGCTGGTAGTGGTGCCATAGCTATTCGCCGTTTGTGCCGCGAAAAGTGGGATATTCCTTGCGACATCGTAGGCATGATTGCGGGTACCAACACGGTTCATAATGCTGAACCTTATCAGACAGAAACCTTCCTTCAAACAGGCGTAATGAACGCTTATCTATATTCTCAGAGCTTTAATCGTGACCTGTTGAAAAAGCATGATCCGTCAAAGGATTATAACGTTTTCTGGGAATTAATTCTTGGCTCTCCTACAAAGCAATTTAAGGGCTTTAAATTGTTGGAGAATGGTTCGATAGGTTATGATTTTGGAGATTACGATGATAATCTTGATGGCATAAAAGAAACCCAACAGGGAATCTTTGATTTTTGTAAAGACTACCTTGCCTCCTTTGGTTCACCAGAGAATGGTCTATATAAACAGCTGTATAGAATCAGCGGTAGAGATGCATATTCACCATTAATTGCTGCATCTGGAAACAAAGAAGTATATCTTAAAACTATACGAGATAAATTTAAATTGGAACCAAATGTCGTATAAAAATTTATCAACACCGTGTGTCAAATCGGACACATGGTGTTTTTTATATAAATGATACTAAATCGGTAGGAAAGCAACAGAAAATTTTCGTTTCTGAAAGTTCTGTTAAATATTTATTAATAGAAGGTTAATCTTTGGTATAACTACTGTGAACTTCCGTTTTTAAGCTATTTCACATGCTATTCTTTGTAAAAGAACTATTATTTATCCCCCTGTAGTTTGGGAGGAACAGGTTATGTGGAATAAGCTATTTAAAAAGAAAAATTTACGCTCATTATTAGGCGGTACTCTCATTGCAAGTATTATTATTTTTAGTGCGGTGGGAGCCATTAAAAGCTATCTTGATTCATCCTATTTACTTAGTATCAAGGAAGATGCTGTGCCTTTGGCAATGCAGGGAATTTACAAGTATTGTCCAACCAGCATAAACGGACAGGTACTGTATTGTTCTAATCAGGCGACGCCCGGAGAGGTAAAGGATGGCATATGCTTTAATGAAACTAAAGTCATGTCTACCACGGCAGGTTCGTGGGATTCTGTGCAGGTATGCGATCCCTCTGTTGTAGAAGGTAACTTTATTTATATGGGAAAACCGTATAAGTATTTGATGGCATATTTAGGCTGTGCCACATATGATTGCACCGCTAATGAAATTGGCTTTGCAGTATCAAATAATCTGGCAAGCTGGCGTAAAACTGGACGTGTAGTAGAAGCTATCAGAGATGGACACTGGGGCGTAGGTCAGCCATCGTTGATAAACTATAACGGTATAATTTATCTGTTCTATACCAGCGGAACTGTATCCCAGACCACAACCTTTGTAGAACAACTAGACTGCACTGATTTAGGAAATGTACAGCATCTTGGAAAGAAACAGATTACATGCAGCTATGACTTTATAAGCAACGCTGATTTTGCCTTTACAGATGATGCATTATATATGACCTGTGACACACATCCTTTCCCTGGTGGAGCTTTGAACTTTATATCTGGAACACAATCAGTTTATATGGCGCCATGGAATGGAACCTTCGAATCACTAGATAGCTTGGCATGGGATAGAATAGCATTGATTGGAGCAGAGACTACCGGTCATGGACGTAATCACAATGGCTGCTTCTCTAGAGATGGTTCGGGAAGACTGGCAGCAAGGGTATTATATGTATCAACAGCAGATGAGATAGGAACCTGGAGTCAAAATCTGTTTACTTACAGATTTACGGCGGTGGCCTTTTAAATGGCTTGTTAAGAATTTAACGTAAATTTTCATACGTATAGACACAATTTGGAAACCGTAGATATATACTGCGGTTTCCATTTTTGCGTAAAATCAAGGTTTTTTGATAATTATTTAACGAGCGGAGTGTGAGAATTGAACGAATAGAATTGATATATTCTGAAAATAACTTATTCTGTGATTATTCTGTGAAAATTTTTATTTGAAAATGTGTCTCACATATGATAAGATTTTACCATCGACGGCGTATTGAGGTTTATTTTTTTTGTCCGAGCTCGTTAAAAAATTAACAGTTTGAGTAGTGCTAAATTGTACAAAATGCACAAGCTGGTAATAAAAGGAGCTGAGATATTTAAAAGTAATGCCCGCAATCGACCGAAAACAAACAAAAAGTATTTCTTAAAAAGGAGAAAGAAAAACATGGGAAAAAAAGTAGTTATTGCTAGCGCATGTAGAACAGCCATTGGTACAATGGGCGGATCACTTAGCAACACTCCAGCAGCAGACTTAGGTGCTATCGTAATTAAGGAAGCAGTTAAGAGAGCTGGTATCAAGCCAGAGGACGTAGATCACGTATACATGGGTTGCGTTATCCAGGCAGGTCTTGGACAGAACGTTGCTCGTCAGGCTACATTAAAGGCTGGTCTTCCAAATGAAGTAACAGCAGTTACAACAAACGTTGTTTGTGGTTCTGGTCTTAACTGTGTTAACCAGGCAGCACAGATGATTATTGCAGGTGATGCAGACGTAGTAGTAGCAGGTGGTATGGAGAACATGTCATTAGCTCCATTCGCACTTCCAAATGGTCGTTATGGTTATAGAATGACATGGCCATCAAACAGCCAGGGTGCTTTAGTAGATACAATGGTAAAGGATGCTCTTTGGGATGCATACAATGATTACCATATGATTAAGACAGCTGATAACGTAGCTGAGCAGTGGAAGCTTACAAGAGAAGAGCTTGATGAGTTCGCTGTTAACTCTCAGAACAAGGCTTGCGCAGCTATCGAAGCTGGTGCATTCAAGGATGAGATTGTTCCTGTAGAAATCAAGAAGAAGAAGGAAACAATCGTATTCGATACAGACGAAGGCCCAAGACCTGGTACAACAATCGAAGGTCTTGCTAAGCTTAAGGCTCTTTATCCAGACGGAGTTGTTACAGCTGGTAATGCTTCAGGTATCAACGATGGTGCAGCTGCACTCGTAGTTATGTCTGAGGAGAAGGCTAAGGAGCTTGGTGTTAAGCCACTCGTTACATTCGTAGCTGGTGCTCTTGGCGGATGCGCTCCAGAGATCATGGGTGTTGGTCCTGTTCCAGCAACAAAGAAGGCTCTTGCTAAGGCTGGTCTTACAATCAATGATCTTGATGTATATGAGGCTAACGAGGCATTTGCAGCACAGTCTGTAGCAGTTGGTAAGGAGCTTGGCTTCGATCTTAACAAGCTCAATCCAAACGGTGGTGCTATCGCTCTTGGACATCCAGTTGGAGCTTCAGGTGCTCGTATCCTTGTAACTCTTATTTACGATATGATTCACAACCCAGAGTACAAGAAGGGTCTTGCTACTCTTTGCATCGGTGGTGGTATGGGATGTGCTACTATTATCGAGAAGTATGAAGGTTAATTTAGAAAGTATTTAATTTTAAATATACGGAGGACATTAAAATGAAGGTAGGCGTAATTGGCGCAGGTACAATGGGCCAGGGCATTGCTAAGGCATTCGCTCAGGTTGATGGCTATGAAGTAGCTCTTTGCGATATTAAGCAGGAGTGGGCTGAAGGCGGAAAAGACAAGATTGCTAAGGGTTATGCAAGACTTGTTGAAAAAGGAAAGATGGAGCAGGCAGCAGTAGATGCTATCCTCGCTAAGATCACACCAGGTCTCAAGGAGAACCTTTGCAAGGATTGTGACCTTATCGTTGAGGCTGCTTTCGAGAATATGGAAGTTAAGAAGACAACATTCAAGGAGCTTGATGAAATTGCTAAGCCAGAGTGCATCTTCGCTTCAAACACATCTTCACTTTCAATCACAGAGATTGGTAACGGTCTTAACCGTCCAATGATTGGTATGCACTTCTTCAACCCAGCTGACAGAATGAAGCTTGTTGAGGTTATCGCTGGTGTTAACACACCTGCTGAGACAGTAGATGCTATCAAGAAGATTTCTGAGGAGATCGGAAAGACTCCTGTACAGGTTAACGAGGCTGCTGGTTTCGTAGTAAACCGTATCCTTATCCCAATGATCAACGAAGCTGCTTTCATCAAGATGGAAGGTGTTTCTGATATCGCTGGTATCGATGCTGCTATGAAGCTCGGTGCTAACCACCCAATGGGACCACTTGAGCTCGGCGATTTCATCGGTCTTGATATCTGCCTTGCAATCATGGACGTTCTTTACAACGAGACAGGTGACAGCAAGTATCGTGCTTGCCCACTTCTTCGTAAGATGGTTCGTGGTGGTAACCTTGGATGCAAGTCTGGTAAGGGATTCTACGTATACAACGCAGATCGTACTAAGACAGCAGTTGATGCACAGTAATTAAAAAAAAGGAGATTCAGATCATGGATTTTACATTAGATAAGAAGCATGAGATGGCTAGACAGTTGTTCAGAGAGTTCGCTCAGAACGAAGTTAAGCCAATGGCTCAGGAAATTGATGAGACAGAGCAGTTCCCACGTGAAAACGTAGAGAAGATGATGAAGTACGGTTTCATGGGTATTCCAATTCCAAAGGAGTACGGCGGACAGGGCTGTGACGTTCTTACATACGTTATGTGCGTAGAGGAGCTTTCAAAGGTTTGCGGTACAACAGGTGTTATCGTTTCTGCACATACATCACTTTGCTGCGATCCTATCCTCACATACGGTACAGAGGAGCAGAAGCAGAAGTACTTAGTACCACTTGCAAGTGGTAAGAAGCTTGGTGCTTTCGCACTTACAGAGCCAGGTGCTGGTACAGATGCACAGGGCGCTCAGTGTAGAGCTGACGAAGATGGAGATTCTTGGGTACTTAACGGTTCTAAGTGCTTCATCACAAACGGTAAGGAAGCTGATGTTTACATCGTATTCGCTGTAACAGATATCGTTGAGGATGCTAAGGGACGTAAGTCTAAGAAGTTCTCAGCTTTCATCGTTGAGAAGGATACACCTGGATTTACATTCGGTACAAAGGAGAAGAAGATGGGTATCCGTGCTTCTTCTACATACGAGCTTATCTTCCAGGATTGCCGTATTCCAAAGGAGAACCTCCTCGGCGCAAGAGGCAAGGGCTTTGGTATCGCTATGCACACACTTGATGGTGGACGTATTGGTATCGCTGCTCAGGCACTTGGTATTGGCGAAGGTTCAATCGATGCAACAATCGAGTTCGTAAAGGAAAGAAAGCAGTTTGGTCGTCCAATCGCTGCATTCCAGAACACAGCATTCCAGCTTGCTGATATGAAGGCTCGTATGGATGCTGCTAAGTATCTTGTATACAACGCTGCTTGCACAAAGGACGTTTATACACAGGATCACAAGACAAGCTACTCTATCGAGGCAGCTGAGGCTAAGCTTTTCGCAGCTGAGGCAGCTATGGCTGTTACTACAAAGGCTGTACAGCTTCACGGTGGTTACGGTTATACAAGAGAGTACGATGTTGAGCGTATGATGCGTGATGCTAAGATCACAGAGATCTACGAAGGTACATCTGAGGTTCAGAGACTTGTTATCTCTGGCGCTATGCTTAAATAAGATTGTTTATTATCGTGTAAATAAAAGGAGATTAAATACATGAATATCGTAGTATGTATTAAACAGGTTCCTGACACAAAGGGCGGCGTAAAGTTTAACCCAGATGGAACTCTTGATAGAGCATCAATGCTCGCAATTATGAATCCAGATGATAAGGCAGGTCTTGAGGCTGCTCTTAGAATTAAGGATGAGACAGGCGCAAAGGTTACAGTTCTTACAATGGGACTTCCAAAGGCTGATGATATGCTCCGCGAAGCACTTGCTATGGGTGCTGATGAGGCAGTTCTTGTTACAGATAGACGCCTTGGTGGTGCTGATACTTGGGCTACATCTTCAACAGTTGCAGCAGCAGTTAAGAAGCTTGATTATGACCTCATTATCACAGGTCGTCAGGCTATCGATGGTGATACAGCTCAGGTTGGTCCACAGATCGCTGAGCACCTTGCACTTCCAGTTATCTCTTATGCAGAGGATATCAAGGTTGAAGGCAACAGCGTAATTGTTAAGCGTCAGTATGAAGACAGATATCATGAAGTAAAGGCTCAGATGCCATGTCTTATTACTGCACTTTCAGAGTTAAATGAGCCACGTTACATGACTCCAGGCGGCATCTTTGATGCATATGACAAGGAAGTTACTGTATGGGGCCGTGATGATCTTACAGATCTTGATGATGCTAACATCGGTCTTGCTGGTTCTCCAACAAAGATCGCTAAGGCTTCTGACAAGGTTCGTAAGGGAGCTGGCGAGAAGGTAGCTCTTGACCCTAAGGAGTCAGTAGAGTATATCATGAACAAGCTTAAAGAGAAGCATGTAATTTAATAAGAGGAGGCAAAAAGAATGTCATTAGAAGAATACAAGGGCGTAGCTATATTCGCTCAGCAGGTTGATAATAAACTTAGCTCAATTGCCTTCGAACTTATCGGCAAGGCACATGAGCTTGCAGCAGATTTAGGAACAGACGTTACAGCAGTTGTACTTGGTAAGGATATCGCAGGTCTTGCAGATAAGCTTGGCGAGTACGGTGCAGACAAGGTTGTTCTTATTGACGATCCAGCACTTGAAACATATCGTACAGAGCCATACGCACAGGCTCTTACAGCTTATATTAATGAGTACAAGCCAGAGATCATGCTCGTTGGTGCAACAGCAATCGGTCGTGATCTTGGTCCTACAGTTTCAGCTAGAGTTAAGACAGGTCTTACAGCTGACTGTACATCACTTGAGATTGGTGATTTCCCACTCGTAGCTAAGGAAGGACAGGAGCAGAAGCACAATCAGCTTCTTATGACTCGTCCAGCATTCGGTGGTAACACAATCGCTACAATCGCTTGCCCAGACAACCGTCCACAGATGGCTACAGTTCGTCCAGGTGTTATGCAGAAGCTTCCTAAGGAGGCTGGTAGAAAGGCTGAGGTTATCAACTTCAAGCCAGAGCTTAAGGAGAACAACAGATTCGTTGAGATCCTTAACATCGTTAAGAACGTTACAAACACAGTAGATATCATGGATGCTAAGATCCTTGTATCTGGTGGTCGTGGTGTTGGTTCTCCAGAGAACTTCAAGCTTCTTGAGGATCTTGCAGAGGTTCTTGGTGGAACAGTATCTTGCTCACGTGCCGTTGTAGATTCAGGCTGGAAGCCAAAGGATCTTCAGGTAGGTCAGACAGGTAAGACTGTACGTCCTAACGTATACTTTGCAATCGGTATCTCTGGTGCTATCCAGCATACAGCAGGTATGGAAGAGTCTGATATCATCATCGCTATCAACAAGGATGAGACAGCTCCTATCTTTGATGTAGCTGATTACGGTATCGTAGGAGATCTTAACAAGATCGTTCCAGCTCTTACAGAGGCTCTTAAGGCTGAGCTCGCTGCTCAGAACTAATTTCACGATTTATCGAGTTTACGAAGAAAAATCGTGAACCCCGACAATCCCTTCACCGAAGGTGAACTTAAAATGGGATTGTCTCCTAAAAAAAGGGGCAATATCTCTTCATACAGAGTATGATTAGATTTTTCCTATAATTTCTTTCTTTAATTTTTTTAGAGGCGGGTCCATTGGACTCGCCTTTAGTATTTATAAGTGGTAAAATCAACATATGAACAGTTCAAAAATCGATATGACTCATGGCCCTCTCTTGGGCAAATTAATTATCTTTACTATCCCTATTATTTTGTCAGGTGTGTTGCAGCTCCTTTTTAATGCAGCTGATGTAATTGTTGTGGGCCGTTTTGCGGGCGAAGCCAGTCTTGCAGCTGTAGGTTCCACTAATTCATTGATAAATCTTATGACAAACCTGTTTATAGGTATGTCTGTTGGAGCTAATGTTTGTGCAGCTCAGTTTTATGGCGCAGGACATATAGACGATGTAAAAAAGACGGTACATACAAGCACGGCATTTTCATTGATATGCGGTATTATTCTTATATTTATAGGAGCAGTTGGTGCAAGACCAATGCTTGAGCTTATGGGCTCTCCAGCAGATGTTATTTCGCTGGCAGCTCTCTATGTACGTATATATTTCGTAGCTATGCCAGCTATCATGCTTTACAACTTTCTGGCGGCAATACTTCGCTCATCAGGTGATACAAAGCACCCACTTATTTTTCTTACTATCGCAGGAATAATTAACGTTTTATTTAATCTTGTTTTAGTAATTGTATTTAAGCTTGGAGTGGCGGGCGTTGCCATTGCCACAGTTACATCCAACTATATTTCCTGTGGATTACTTGTAGGCTTCTTTATGAAGCAGGAGGATGCTCTGAAGCTTGAAATCCCAAAGATTTCAATAGATGGAAGGATTCTAAGAAAGATTGTCCGTATAGGTCTTCCAGCAGGTATTCAGGGTACTGTATTTTCACTGTCAAATGTAGTTATTCAATCAGCAATTAATTCTTTCGGTACAGCCGTTATAGCAGGCTCATCAGCCGCAGGGAGTATCGAGGGATTCGTATATATCTCAATGAACTCTGTATCTCAGACCTGTGTCACATTCGTAGGACAGAACTATGGTGCAGGAGATGAGAAGCGAGTTAAACGTGTAATCTTTGAATGCCTTGGAATTGTTACTGTTGTAGGTCTTGTTATGGGAAATCTTGCCCATGGATTTGCAGGAACACTTCTTGGCATTTACACAGACAGCCCAGACGCCATAGCTGCTGGTACACTTCGTCTATTCTGGGTTTGCTGCCCATATTTTCTTTGTGGAGTCATGGATACACTTACAGGCGGACTCCGCGGCTTGGGCAATTCCACATTACCTATGATAGTCTCATTGCTTGGAGCTTGTGTCACAAGACTCATTTGGATAGCCACATATTTCCAGGTTCATCACACACAAAATGTTTTGTTCTTCTCATACCCTGGTAGCTGGTTGCTGACGTTAACCGTCCACGCCATTTGCCTTACAATTTTGTATCGTAAATGGGTAGCGAAGAAGTCATCAGAAATACGTATATAAAAAGGTATATAGATGAGCATCAGTTATCTGATGCGGATTATTATGGAGGGGATTTATGTATTGGAAGGAAATGCTTTCCGCTATCGCAAAGCCGGATAAAAACGCCAAAAGATATGAGCTTTCCACAGACTTTAAATATACAGGTCTGCAGGAATATCCGCGCCCTCAGATGCAGCGTAAATCCTATATAAATCTGAACGGTCAGTGGGATTATCGCATTATAGATGGCAAAGGGCAGGTGGTATGTGCCGGTCCTATAGAGGTTCCATTTTCTCCTGAAACAAGGCTTTCAGGGACAGAGAGGCATATCCTTCTTCCAGAAGAGACTCTTGAGTATACCAAGGTTTTTGATATTGATAAGATAAAGAATAATAAACATCTTCTGATTCATTTTGGAGCCGTTGATCAGGTGGCTCAGGTATTTCTTAATGGTATAAATCTTGGCATACATGAGGGAGGGTATACCTCCTTTACCTTTGACATTACTGATTATGTGGTGGAGGGAGATAATGAGCTGAAGGTAAAGGTTCGTGATTATACAGATAAGGTGGGTTATGCCCGTGGAAAACAGAGCCTTGAGCCATGCGGAATGTGGTACAGCGCCCAGAGTGGAATCTGGCAGACAGTATGGATGGAATGGGTGCCTGATGCTTACGTCAGCAAGATTCTCATTACGCCAGATATCGATAACGACAGACTCACACTGGAGCTTAAGGTTTCAGAGATGAAGGGACAGGTGAAGATAGATACATCAAATCCTGATTTAATAAAAGAGTTTAGCGTAGATAAGATAAGCGATGACAAACTGCTTGTGAGAATTGAACTAAACGATTATAAGCTTTGGACACCGGAAGATCCGCAGCTTTATTTCATAAATGTACACTATGGTAAAGATAGTTTTTCTACTTATTTTGCTATGAGGCATTTTGGAGTAGAGAAAGATGATAAGGCTATTCCACGTCTAAGTTTGAATCACAAGCCATTATTTATGAATGGAGTTTTGGACCAGGGATATTATCCAGAGAGTCTCATGACGCCACCTAGCGATGATGCAATGATTTATGATATCGAGACCATTAAGGGGCTTGGTTTTAATATGATTCGTAAGCATTGCAAGGTGGAGCCTATGCGTTGGTATTTCCACTGTGACAGACTTGGAATGATAGTGTGGCAGGATATTGTAAATGGCGGTACAAAGTACGATATGAACATGATTTGCAATATTCCTACAGTGGTGCGTCCATTTGGAAATACAAAGGATAAAAATCGACTTTTCTTGAGATTTACAGGGCGAAATACAGCAAAATCCAAGGAAGTTTGGCATAAAGAATGCAGAGAAATTATGGAGCAGCTGAGAAATGTTCCATCCCTGGGACAGTGGTGCCTTTTTAATGAAGGCTGGGGTCAGTTTGATGCTAATGATTGTCTGAAATTCGCGTTGAAATTTGATGATACAAGACCTATAGATGCTGCCTCAGGCTGGTTCCATGAGGGATGCGGAGATGTTTTCTCTGAACATAAATACTTCGAAGAGCTTAAGGTAAAGCTTGGTCAGCGACCTTATGTTATATCAGAATATGGAGGTTTCTCACTTAAGGTGGGAAATCATGTGACCAGAGATGTAGTATACGGTTATAAGAAATATAGTCATCAGAAGGATTTGCAGGATGCCTACAACGAATTGATGGCAAAAATAAAGTCCCTCGAATTTGAGGGACTTGCAGGTGCTGTGTTTACTCAGGCCACCGATATAGAGGATGAGGTCAACGGCCTCATTACTTACGATCGGAAGGTGCAAAAACTGTATTAAACCAGCTTTGTGGGAATGCCATTCCAAGAATGATTCCCATTACGATAGCACCAGCTGTCTTAAGTGTAGACAGACCTGACTGACTGAAGTTGTTCATGTCATTCATGATTAAATAGAATGAAGTATAGTAGATTCCTGCGCCGGGTACCAATGGGAAAATTCCTGATATAAGGTAAACGGTGACAGGATTCTTTCTTTTTGAGGCAATAGCTCTTGAAAAGAAGGTAAGGGCTAAAGAACCGACAACATTTCCAAGAGTAGGAGCGCCAAGTGCGTTGGAAATAATTGAATAGAAAATCCAACCGATGGCACCTGAAATACCACAATACCAAAGCTCAGAACGAGGAGCCGAGAAGACGATGGCAAAGGCAACCGTTGCCACCATGGCGACTACAAATTCAATAATATAATTAACGTACATATAAGAAGGCACCTCCTCCGCAAATCTGAACTATTGTGATAACAATACCTACGCCAACTGCGATACAGAAGGCAGTGAGGAGGGCGTCAATTAATCTTATTGAGCCTGAAAGATAATCGCTATTAATGAAGTCTCTGATACTGTTTGTAAGTGGAATACCAGGAACAAGCGGCATGATTCCGCCAATGATAATCTTATCGGAATGGATAGGAAGTCCTGTAAAAGCAAAGGCAAAGGCCAATACAGAAATAACTATACTTCCAAGAACATTAGTGACGGTTTTGGAATTGTTCATTCCTGCTTCAAAATGAAGGAATATGCGAAGTAGACATCCAACAATTGTAGCGATAACTCCGTCTAATGCAGTACCTCCAAAAAGGTATGCGAAGCCACCGCAGCCGATTCCTGTTGCAAGTATCATGATAGGAAGATTATAGCAAGGAAGCTTTTTATATTCTGCAAGCTTTACCCAAGCATCTTCTATAGAAATGTTCTTAGCACAAACTTCTCTGCAAAGACTGTTAAGCGCTGCAATTCTTGCTAAGTGCATAGGGTACATAGGTACATGACGAATCATTGAGCTGGCATGCTCTGTCACCTCATCTGCACTGGCGAAAATTCCATTACTGAGAACGTAAACGTCACAGTCAGTAATATCATATGAATTTAAAATGGCAAGGACACTGTCCTCTACCCTGTAAACCTCTGCGCCATTTCGCAGGAGAATATCTCCTAATTCAACAGCAAAGGATAAGACTTTTTGTGTATCTGTCATAGTGTCTCCCTTAGAAATTATTTCTCAAAATGATTATGTATGAAATTTGTTTTTTTTTCAACACCGGTGGATAAATTTAACGATTGTGGATAACTTTGTGGGAAAAATTTGTTCGTTGATTTATGACTCACTTGGGTTGAAAAGATTGCTGAGACCTTGTGGTTTCTAGATTCAGGAGACAGAAGATTCAGATATTTAACACTTATTTGCACACATGATTGAACTTATCCTCAATTCAGAAAACATAATTGTGGATAATGTGGATAACTGAATATTTAAGTTGATACATAAATCAACGGTATAAAAATCCGACTTTTTGTAAATTAATATAAGAGATGTATTAAGAAATATACTCAAAAAAGAAAACGATTATGTTATACTATTCTGCGGATATTTTTCATATAAGATATGTAAATATATAATAAGTAATACAAAGTAGGAGGTCTAATAATGGCAGAGAATAGTTCATGTTCTTCAGCAAGCAGCTGCTCACGTGGCTCCTGTGAAGGATGCCCATCAGCAGAGGCAGCAAAGGCTGGAGTTAGAAATACAGCTTTTCTTGAGGCACCAAATGCTAATTCAAATATTAAGCATGTAATCGGTGTAGTTTCAGGTAAGGGTGGCGTTGGTAAGTCACTCATCACATCATCACTTGCAGGTGTTATGGCACGTGCTGGCTATAAGGTAGGTATCCTTGATGCCGATATCACAGGTCCATCTATTCCAAAGATGTTTGGTGTTCATGGTCCTGCAGCAGCAAGCGCAGAGGGCGAGATGCTTCCTGAGATTGCTGAGGATGGCACAAAGATTATGTCAGTAAACCTTATCCTTGATGATGAGGAGTCTCCAGTAGTATGGAGAGGTCCTGTTATCGCAGGTGTTGTAAAGCAGTTCTGGACAGACGTAGCATGGGGCGAGCTTGATTATCTCTTCGTAGATATGCCACCAGGAACAGGTGATGTTCCACTTACTTGCTTCCAGTCACTTCCAGTAGACGGTATCGTTATCGTTACAAGCCCACAGGAGCTTGTACAGATGATTGTAAAGAAGGCTTACAACATGGCTGATATGATGCATATCCCAGTTCTTGGTCTTGTAGAGAATTACTCTTACATCAAGTGTCCAGACTGCGGAAAGAAGATTGAAATCTTCGGTGAGAGTCATATCGATGAGGTTGCTGCTGGTCTTAATATCCCAGTTATTGGAAAGCTTCCAATGGATAGAGCATTTGCTACAGCAGCTGATGCAGGTCGTATCTTTGACGTAGAAAACGAGTACCTCGTTAGTGCGAAAGAGATATTAGAGAATTTATAAATTTAGATGAGCTGGTAGGAAACAAGCTCTTAGATTTCTCAAGCGAATCGTGTTAGATGAGCGGAGAAATACTAAGGCTTGTAGCCGTGACCAGCGGATTAAAGGAGAGAGAAAAATGGCACAGAATCCAGTAGTTACAATTGAGATGGAAAATGGCGATATCATGAAAGCTGAGCTTTATCCTGAGATCGCTCCAAACACAGTTAATAACTTTATCAGCCTTATCAACCACAACTTCTATGATGGTGTAATCTTCCACAGAGTTATCAATGGCTTTATGCTTCAGGGTGGAGATCCAGACGGAACAGGAATGGGTGGCCCAGGCTACTCTATCAAGGGTGAGTTCTCAAATAATGGTTTCAAGAATGACCTTAAGCACGAGCCAGGTGTTCTTTCAATGGCACGTACAATGATTCCTGATTCAGCAGGAAGCCAGTTCTTCATCATGCACAAGACAAGCCCACATCTTGATGGCGAGTACGCTGCATTCGGTAAGGTTATCGAGGGTATGGATGTTGTTAATAAGATTGCAGAGGTTCCTACAGATTGGTCAGATCGCCCAACAGAGGAGCAGAAGATGAAGAAGGTTACAGTTGAGACTTTCGGTGTTGAGTATCCAGAGCCAGAGACAGTATAATTCTATTTGCAATTTATAAAATATCATGGTATTATAACGGCACGCTTTTGGCGTGTCGTTTTTTTCGTTTTATATTCTATAAGTCATTCGACTGTGTTTCACAGGAGAAATATGAAATTTAATACTATTTTTTTATGCTGCACGGTATGGGCGGTAGCTGGAGTGTTGGCTATTGTTTTTGCTCTTATGGGAAGTCTTAAAGAAAAAAGAAAGCATTCAGTTAAGATGATTTATTTAAGGCAGTTTATATTAATGGCTCAAAGCGGTAAAACCTCGGGAGAAATCATTAAGGAGCTATACTATTTCTTTGTTGGTAATGAGCCAATGAGAAAAATTATGCTTAGGGCAATGAATATGCCAAATGTCAAAGGTCTGGATTATATTAATAGAAAAATCGGGTGTGATCCAATGAAGATTCTGCATGGGTTTCTGATAAAAAGGGAAGCGCAAAACAGAAGCAGACCACTGCCTTCGATTCCAGATGATATTATTCAATATTTCATTGATTTGACAGACCAGTGGGAGGAAGATTATCAGGAGACACTGCGTCTAAGGAGACAAAGAAAGATTAGAGGTACTCTTGAGATTTGCGCTTTCATGCTGGTGAATTATCATCTATATAGCTGGTTGAGAACGGATTTGAGTTTGTGGATATTTGCAATTGTAAACACCCTTGGTGTGGTTTTCTTTATTATTCTTGAAAATGAAAAGACCCAATCGCCATCCAGAGGAATACAGGGACTGTATCATCTGGCAAGTGGAATGGGTCTCATAATCAATATATTTACTGTTGTGTCTGGGTGGCTTGGGCAGGTAGCTTGATGCGAAGCTTTGTGATTCGCTTTTTTTCTACTGCAAGCACACGGATGATGGTGCCATCCTCGGAAACATAGGTCTCACCCACATTAGGGAAATGGTCGAAAGCACCTACTATGTAGCCGCCGATGGTATCGTAATCATCACTTGTAAAGCCCAGTGGAATCAGCTGGCATAAATCTTCTAGATTCATAGAGCCCAGCACCTGATATTCTCTGTCGCTGATTCTAACAAGAGGATCTTCCTCATCTTCATCATATTCATCACGGATTTCGCCTACGATTTCCTCCAGCAAATCTTCAAGTGTAATCATGCCAGAAAGCTCGCCGTATTCATCTAATACGATAGAAAGTGAAGCGGATTCTTCACGCATTTCATCGAAGAGGTCTGATACGTTTTTCATTTCATAGGTGAAGTAGGTATCTCTCAGATAATCTCTTACAGAGAAGTTATCTGAAGGGCCAACCCCAAGAAAATCCTTCATGTTGATGATACCCAGAACCTTATCGGTATCTGGCTCGCAGACAGGAATACGTGTATACATATCCTCTTTGAATACGGCCATCAGCTCATCATAAGTGATATCAGCATCCACCATTGTCATGTCGATTCGAGGAATCATAACCTCCTTGGCACATGCATCTGAGAAATCAAACACCTTGTGAATCATGGTGCGCTCATCCTGTTCAATGGCGCCACTTTCATGGCTTACATCTACCATGGTACGGATTTCTTCTTCAGTGATGGTCTCATCCTTGAAATCTGGGTCAATGCCAAAGAGCCGGATAAAAAGACCTGCAAGGAAATTAACGATGGCAATCACAGGAGTGAGTATCCACATGAGACCGCCTACTGCAGGTGCATATCTGAGGCTCAGCTTAGTGGAATTTAATGTAGCCAGAGACTTAGGAGTAATCTCACCAAAAATTAATATCAATAGAGTAAGAATTCCTGTGGCAATTCCAGCACCATAGTTACCAAAAATCTGAATTGCAAGAGTGGTAGCAAGTGATGACGCTGACAGATTAACTATATTATTCCCAATAAGGATAGCAGAAAGCATCTTTTTGGGACGGTTAATAACGTTTAACACTCTAGAAGCTTTTTTGTCTCCATCATCAGCCATGGTCTTAATCTTAATTTTATTTACAGTTGTCAGAGCTGTTTCTGCTGATGAAAAGAACCCAGACAAGCCCAAAAGAATAAAAAGAATTATCAACTTAATTAACAAGTGAACATCCAAATGTAAAAATCCTCCTTAAAACACAAAGATAATATCTCTATTTGCGACATATTATAACACATAAGGATAGAAGTGGGGAAATTTACATGAACTGAATTTAATGCATATTTAGTATAGTATTTTCTCTTAAATTGCTTTAAAGTTATTATTAGATTTTTAAGAGAGAAGAAGAGTTTATGAAGAAAAAACTGCTTATATTAGCATTAGCTATAGCTGCAACAGTCGGTTTTGCTGGATGCAGTAGGTACAATCAAAAAGAGATTGAGCTTAGAGACCAGGGCATAGCAGCCATGGATGAGGGTAGATATGAAGATGCCATTGCACTTTTTGATGAGGCCTTGGGTTGTTCCATTGGAAAGGTGACAGACCTGGAGCTGGATGTAGATTATTTTAAGGCAGCAGCCCAGTTTAAGAATGGACAGTTTGAGGATGCAGCCACTACATATTCATACCTTATTAAATATGATGAGAAAAACTATAAGCCATATTTCTTAAGGGGCAGCATATATGCCAGCGAGGGAGAGATTGGTCAGTCTATAAAAGATTATGATGCTGCAGTAGCCATAGATGAGAAGAACTACTTACTTTACATAGAGATTTATGAAAACCTTAATGCTTTGGGATATACAAATCAGGGACTTGCCTATTTGAACAATGCTTTGGAGGTTACAGATAAATCTCCTGAAGCAAAATACTTTAAGGGTAGAATTTATTACATGCTGGGTCAGACCGCAGAGGCGGAGAAGCTTCTGAAGGAAGCCATCGAGAAGGATGTAATAGATGCAAAGCTTTATCTTGCCAAGATTTATCAGGACACTGGGGATTATGTTTCAGCCCAGGATCTTTTGGAAGAATATGCAGAATCCGATCAGGTAACAAGCGATGCTCTGGGTACACTTGGAGATATTGAATTATCCAGTGGCAATTATGATAATGCGCTGGGGTATTATGACGCTGGGTTGAGTCTCGATTCCATCGGCAATATGCCTCAGCTCATGAAAGGCAAGGCAGCAGCCCTTGAAAAGCTATACAGATTTGATGAAGCAAAAGAGGTTATAACACAATATCTTGAGTCTTATCCTAACGATGAGGAGGCAGCAAAAGAGTTAGTGTTCTTACAAACCAGGTAATTTTCTGAAAAGACGCACTACAATATGTGGTGTGTCTTTTTTGTGTTTAAATACTAAATATTGTGTGTGTTGAATCGTGATTCTACTTAGAAAATTATCAAAACTCAAAATCAATTTTAGGTAATTATGACGAAAAACACTATATATGGGTTTAATCATTGACCCACCACCCTATATTTTGTAAACTATAATCAGTCGAGAAAACCTTGGAAGAACGCTTTAGTTAGGACATCGGACAGGTTCATTGGGGAGTCCTTTTAGGGGAGATTTTAATATGAGAAAGGAATATTGGTGAGAAGAATTGTTTGAAGTTGTAAAAAGAGATGGGGAAATTGCAGAATTTAATTTAGGCAAGATTAATGATGCCATCGCAAAGGCATTTGAGGCTACTGGGAAGGAATACAACGACGATATAATTGGCTTACTATCACTTCGTGTTTCAGCAGATTTCCAGAGTAAAATCAAATCTGGCAAGATTTCTGTTGAGGATATCCAGGACTCTGTTGAGAACGTATTAGAGCAGACTGGATATACTGACGTTGCAAAGGCTTACATTCTATATAGAAAGCAGCGCGAAAAGATGCGTAACATGAAGTCTACCGTTCTCGATTACAAGAACGTTGTGGACAGCTATGTTAAGGTAGAAGACTGGCGTGTAAAAGAGAACTCTACAGTTACATATTCTGTAGGTGGTCTCATTTTATCTAACTCTGGTGCTATCACAGCTAATTACTGGCTTTCAGAGATTTACGATGAGGAAATCGCTAATGCTCACCGTAGCGCAGATATCCACATTCACGATCTTTCTATGCTTACAGGCTACTGTGCAGGCTGGTCCTTAAAGCAGCTTATTCAGGAAGGCCTTGGCGGCATCACAGGAAAGATTACATCAGCACCAGCAAAGCACCTTTCAGTACTTTGCAATCAGATGGTAAACTTCCTTGGTATTATGCAGAATGAATGGGCAGGAGCTCAGGCTTTCTCTTCATTTGATACATACCTTGCGCCATTTGTTAAGACTGATAATCTTTCATATGAAGAAGTTAAGAAGTGCCTTGAGGCATTTATATATGGTGTAAACACACCTTCACGTTGGGGTACACAGGCTCCATTCTCAAACATCACTTTAGATTGGACAGTACCAAACGACCTTGCAGAGCTTCCAGCTATCGTTGGAGGCAAGGAGCAGGACTTCAAATATAAGGACTGCAAGAAGGAAATGGATATGGTTAACAAAGCCTTCCTCGAGATTATGATTGAGGGCGATGCTAATGGACGTGGTTTCCAGTATCCTATTCCTACATATTCTATTACTCGTGATTTTGATTGGTCAGATACAGAGAACAATCGTCTCTTATTTGAAATGACAGCTAAGTACGGTACACCATACTTCAGCAACTATATTAATTCAGATATGGAGCCAAGCGATGTTCGTTCTATGTGCTGCCGTCTTCGCCTTGATCTTCGTGAGCTTCGCAAGAAGTCAGGTGGATTCTTCGGTTCAGGCGAGAGCACCGGTTCTGTAGGCGTTGTTACTATCAACCTTCCTCGTATTGCATATCAGGCAAAGGATGAGGCAGATTTCTATGCTCGCCTTGATAAGCTTATGGACATCAGCGCTCGTTCACTTAAGATTAAGCGTGGTGTTATCACAAAGCTTCTTGATGAGGGATTATATCCTTACACAAAGAGATACCTTGGTACATTTAACAATCACTTTTCTACAATCGGTCTTATCGGTATGAATGAAGTAGGTCTTAATGCTAACTGGCTTCGTGCAGATATGACTAGCAAGAAGACACAGCAGTTTGCAAAGGATGTTCTTAATCACATGCGTGAGCGTCTCTCTGATTATCAGGAGATGTACGGAGACCTTTACAATCTCGAGGCTACTCCAGCAGAGTCTACTACATACCGTTTTGCAAAGCATGACCGTGAGCAGTTCCCTGATATCATCACAGCTGGTAAGGAAGGCGATACACCATTCTACACAAATAGCTCACACATGCCAGTAGAATATACATCAGATATCTTTGATGCTCTTGAGGTTCAGGATGAGCTTCAGACGCTTTATACATCAGGTACTGTATTCCACGCTTTCCTTGGCGAGAAGCTTCCTACATGGGAGTCAGCAGCAAACCTTGTTCGCAAGATTGCTGAGAACTACAGATTACCTTATTACACCTTGTCACCTACATACTCAGTATGTAAGGAGCATGGCTACATCTCTGGCGAGCACTACACATGCCCACACTGCGGAAAGCCAGCAGAGGTATACAGCCGTATCACAGGCTACTACCGTCCAGTACAGAACTGGAACGAAGGTAAGACACAGGAGTTCAAGAATCGTAAGCTTTACGATATCGCAGGTTCTGTATGCCGTCGTGCAGGAGAGCAGTATCAGGAGCGCGTAGCAAAGGAAATGCCTAAGGTTAATCTTGAGATTGTATCAGAGGAGCCAAAGACAGGTGTTAAGTATCTCTTCACTACAAAGACATGTCCAAACTGTGCACGTGCAAAGGAGATTCTTGAGGACGAGGAGTACATCCTTGTAGATGCTGAAGAGCAACAGGATCTTACAAAGAAGTATGGCGTTATGCAGGCACCTACACTTGTAGTTGTTAACGGAGATGACGTTAAGAGATATGCTAATGCAAGCAACATTCAGAAGTATGTTGATGAAAATTAGTCAATAAAATCGAGATAATACACAGGAGATGTGGCTATAATGCTACATCTCCTTTTTTGTGTGATTCTTATGTAGAAAACTCATGGCAATAAAACACGTTTTTTGGCAAGAAAGTCGGATTGACCCTCTTAGATAATCATGATAAATTATCATTTGTGATAAATTTGTGAAAAAAGTATGTCCTATATGCGGAAATGACACACAATTGAGCTTTTCGTATAATTTGTCACGAAGTATTGAGAAAGGGAAAATGATATTGAAAAGGCACTTCAAAATCGCCACGTTAAGACGGCTAGTGGCGTTGACGATGCTTTCGGCATTGTTATTTAGTAACACCGCCGTATACGCCGATACGGTCAGTGAAGGCGAGCCTTCACAAGAAGAAGTAGTAAGCGAAACAGGTAATACAGATAGTTTAAGTAGTACATCATCAAGTAATTCTAGCAATAATCTTAACAATACCGTTTCTGGTACAGACATCACAGAAGACAACAACAGTAATACTACAACAGAAGAAAATACAGATTCAGATTCATCTGAGAGAACAGTTTCTTTAGATCTCTCTGATGAGGAAGAAGAGTTTGATTTAGCAGATCTTATTTCAGAATCAAAGTTTGAGATAAACTTTGGTGGATTTGGCAAACAAGATTGCGAGCATGAGAAACTTAATGAGGAAAAGGTTTGTTATGACGTAGATCCTGATAATGATGGACAGCACATTGTTTGCTATTTGTGTGAGGATTGTGGAGAATATGTTTCTTCAGGCAAATCTGTAAAGTGTACATCAGACGAAAAGAATCACTACAAGAAGGCTGACGATAAGCAGCACGTTGTATATAACAAGTGTACAGAATGTGGAAGAGTTCTTAATGAAAAGACAGTTGATTGTACACCAGTAGTAGTTCGCTATGAGCGCAAATCTGATACAAACCACACAGTACACGAAAAGTGCTCTGATTGTGGAAGAGAGTTCCATCATGAGGAAGATTGTGAGTGGGTAGGCCTTGAGGATAATAAGAACCTTAGACACTGTTCACATCAGGATCAGGGTTGCACAAATATCAACGACCAGAGATCACATGATGTTGTTATCTCAAATGTAAAGGTAACACCAGCAGCTAATGCTAAAAATGTAAAAGACGGAGTTACAACATTCGATGAGAAGATTGTTGTAGATTTTGAAGTTAAGTGCGAAGTATTTAACACACTTTCAAAAGAAGAGGTTCAGAGATACTTAACTGTATACGCAGCATACACTGATTATAACTGCAGAAATAATGGTAAAACAAAACGTTTAGAGATGCAGTCTTATGATAAGGGTGTTGCAACATATCAGTTGCGTTCAGAAGATATTAACACTAATGAAGAGCCATTCTACATCACATACATTGCCGCTGAAAGCACATTTGATGGAAGAGATAAGGATAATCTTAAAACTGCTACTGAAGAGCTTAATTACTATATGACATATGGTGATCCAGCAAAGCAGGTTGATAAACTTACTAAATCAATTGTAAGCGGAGATGGTTCTAATTATGTAGAAGGTACTTGGTATTCAAAGCACCTTCATGGTGAGAAAAACTTATTTGTTTCTTATAAGGGTGGTACAACAAAGCAGATTACTAATCCTGTTTTATGGGAATTAGATGAGGCTGGTAACACTTCAACAAAGGTAAAAGAAATTAAAGCAGAATGCGTGGATAAGTCTGTTCGTATTCCAGTTTATTGCCTGTGGTGGCAGGTAGGAGAAATCACTATTCCATACTACGAGAATGATTATGAGTACGAATTAGAGTTATCTGATACAGATGAGAGTGAGCATAGATATGAATTCAGATTCGAGATTGATGGAAAAGAATTCAAGCAGCCTGTAGTTACAACAAAGATTGATAATGTTGCACCTAAACTCAAGCTTACATTTGACAATAATAAGTTTGAGAATGAGAAGTACTATAAGAAAGATAGAAAAGCTACTTTTGTATTAGTAGACAAAAACATTGATTCTAGCATTAAGAATAATGTAGTTATTAATTCTTGTGAAGGTAGCGCTACCATTAACGAAATGACTGGTTCAAATGGCAGCTACACAGGTTCTATCGACTTTAACGAAGATGGTATTTATTCTATTGGAGATATTAAATTTACAGATTATGCTGGTAATGCGTTTGTATTTACAGATGATACTGACAAGAATTACTGCAAAGAGTTTGTAATCGACAAGACAGCTCCAACATTAAAGATTACATTTAATGATGTTAAGCCTAAGAATGAAAAGTACTACAAGGAAGGCAGAATTGCTACATTTGTATTAGAAGATAGAAATATCGATACAAACGAAGCAAAGATGGATGACATTAAGGTACATACTAAAGAAGGCAAAGTAACTAAAGTTAACGAATTCGAATTTAATGAAATGACTGGCTCAAATAGTAAGTATGTTGGTTCAGTCGAATTTAATAATGATGGTATCTATTCAATTGGTGAAATCAAAGACCTTAACTTAGTAGATAAGGCTGGAAACGAGATAGTATTTGCTGATGGTCAGGATATGAACTATAGCTCAGAGTTCGTAATCGATAAGACACCTCCAAAGCTTGATATGATTACATACTCAAAGCCTACTAGCAAAACTGGAAGATACTACAAGAACAATGTAGATATTTCAGTACATGTTTCAGATAGAAACCTTAGCACAGATACTTACATTGGTACTAAGTTAGACGGCAAGTCATTAGAGAAGCAGGTAAACTTATCAAAGGTAGAGGAGGACAATTCAGCTACAATTAATTATGTTGCAGAAGCAGAAGGCAAGCACGTATTAACTGGTAAGATTTACGATTTAGCAGGAAACTGCACAGATATCAACGATGAAAGCAATGAATTCGTAATTGATAAGACTGCACCTACAGTTGATAAGATTACATATTCAGAGCCTACTGGAAGAAGCGGACGTTTCTATAAGAATGATGTACAGGTTTCAGTACAGATTAACGATTTATATCTTAGCGCTGATTCTTATATCACTACAGTGTTAGGAAAAGATTCTTCTGTTGAGTCAGGAGAAAAGGCAAACTTATCTAAAGATACTAACGGCGCTGGCGCTATCGATCTTCTTGTTAAGAAAGAAAGCGAGCACAAATTAATTGGTAAGATTTATGACTTGGCAGGAAACTGCACAGAAATCAATGATTCAGCTAATTTCTTTGAAATCGATAAGACTATTCCAGTTATCGACGTTAAGTTTGATAATAACAGCTCATTAAACGGCAACTACTTCAAGGCTGCACGTAAGGCTGAGATTACATTTACTGAGAAGAACTTTACAGCTGACCAGGTAACATACGACAGAGTAAATGGTAACTTAAGTGTTCTTCCAGGGCTTCAGAGATACTCAAATAAGGATATTAAGAACATTACACACATCGACTTTGACGCAGATGGTCGTTATGCTTTCACACTTGTTTGTGAGGATAAGGCTGGAAATATCTCAGAGAAGTTCGTTTCAGACGAGTTCGTAATTGATATGACTCTTCCAGAGATTGAGATTTCTGGTGTTGAGGATATGTCAGCAAACAATGGCAAGGTTGCTCCTGTAGTTGTTTCTAAGGACGCTAACCTTACAGATGCTTGTACAGAAATTTCCCTTGTTGGTTCAAACAACGGAAAGGTTACACCAAGCATTTCAAAGACAAATGGTACAGAGACATTTACATACTCATTTGCTGATATGGCACATGAGAAGCAGAATGACGACCTTTACACATTGTCAGTTAAGCTTACCGACCTTGCTGGTAATACAGTAGAGAAATCAGTTAAGTACTCACTTAACAGATTTGGTTCTATCTTCGTTCTTAGCGATGCAACAAAGGCTATGGTTGATGGTTACTATGTAACAAAGCCACAGGATGTTGTTATCACGGAGATTAACGTAGATAGCCTTACAAAGAAGGAAGTTTCAGTAGCTTTCGACGGTAGCGTTAAGGAGCTTAGAGAGGGTGCTTCATTTACAACAAATGACACTACAAACTCTAACGGATGGCATTCAATCAGCTACAACGTTGGCAAGGCAAACTTCAAAAAGGACGGTATTTACTCAGTAACAGTATTCTCTGAGGACAGAGCTTCTAACAAGCAGAGTAATCAGTCAAAGGATGCTGAGATTGAGTTCCTTCTTGATAAGACAGCACCAAGTGTTATCGTTTCAGGTCTTGAGGATGGTGGAATCTACGAAGAGGAGAGCCACGACTTCTCAGTAAACGTAACAGACACAATCGGTGTTACAGACATGAAGGTATTCTTAAATGACGAGAAGCTTGCTAGCTTCACAGCTGCAGAGCTCAATGAGAATGGTGGTACAGCAGTACTTACTATTCCTACAATGGATGATTACCAGAAGGTAACAATCAAGTGTACAGACGTTGCAGGTAACGTTGCAAAGCTCGAGTACAACAACCTTCTTGTATCAGTTAAAGCTGAGGAGTTATTACTTGAGGACAACCTCACACCTACAGCTAAGCTTGATGCAGGTATTCCAGCAGTTGCATCTGCTCTTAGATCATCTAAGACTCTTGTAGCAGGAATCATTCTTATTATTGCAGCTTTTGGTTTAGCAGGCGCTACAGTTTATAAGAAGAAAAAGCACTAATTAAAATATATTTGTTACTGCTCACGGTCAGATATTCTGACTGTGGGCGGTAGCAATTATTTAATAATTTGAACCAATAGCTGAGCCTTCAGTTATTAGCTGAGATTATTAATAATGTTATGAAATAAAAAGGAAGAGTAGGAGAAAAAAATGAAATTATTAAAGAGACTTTGTACATTCCTCGTTGCTATGGGGATTGCCTTAGCACCAGTAACACCTGTTGCAGCAGTAGACAGTGTCGTAGATGCAGAGACAGCTAAGCAGGGCGTTGTTCAGGTAAACACAGTTATCGTAGATGAGAATTCAGAAAAGCGTCTTGTTATCGGTGGTGCAGGATTCATCATCGGTGATGCAGAAGGCACTGAGTATGTTATTACAAGCAAGCACATTGTTAGCCCTGATCAGGAGACATTAGGTGCAGCATGCCAGTACTATGGATTAGTTAGCGGCAACGATACTTCTATCAACCTTAGAATTGCTACAGAGGTAGTTATCGAGGGTGACGTTGTATTAAACGCTTCTGTACTTACATCTAGCAACGAGCTTGATATGGTAGTGCTTCAGCTTCCACAGCCTATTTACACAAGAACACCACTTAAGCTTCTCACAAACAAGAAATATGACGTAAATAATCTTCCATATGGTGAAGAGGATGCTGTATATGCATTAGGTCTTCCAGAGATGGTTTCATATGAGTCAGAGACACAGTATTACTCTGATCAGCAGGTTCAGATGTCTTACGGTGAGATTAAGAGCCTTGGCATGTTCGAGGGTGTTCAGGTAGTAGAGAGTGATGCTGCTACAGATTTAAATAATTATGGTGGTCCACTTGTAGATCAGAACGGATATGTCATCGGAATGAATTTACCAATGCATGACGGTGAGAACAGCTGTGCTTTAGATTCTACAAAGATTGCAAAGATTTTAGATGGACTTGGAGTATCTTACTCTCAGGTAAACAGTGTTCCAAAGGACGAAGTAGAGGATGAGGAGACTGTTGAGGCTAAAGCTAAATTTAAACAGCCAGTAGCTACTCCAGCAGCAAAGTCTAACAAGGGCATTTCAGAGACAATGATAGTTGTAATCAGCCTTGTAGCTGTATTCGTCGTTGTATGTGGTGTGGCAGGTCTCATTCTTTTCTTTGTAAATAGAGATAAGAGTGATAGTGCAAAGCCAAAGAAGGAAAAGAAGGTATACAACGGTCCAGTTTTCGATATGGATACTACACCTAAGAGTTCAGTAAAGATGACTGCATCAAAGACTCCACAGCGCAATATGTTAAACATGGCTCAGCCTAAGACAGCTGCAAGTGATGAGACTACAATTCTTAGTGCAGTACCTTCAAACGATGGCGAGACATCATTACTTAGCGAGGAGCTTAACGTACCACAGAATCTTGGAACTCTTGTTAGAAAGAGAACATCTGAGAAGATTTCCCTTTCTAAGTCAGATTTCGTTATCGGTAAGGACGCTTTACATGCTGATTACTGCATCGAAAAGAACAGCTCAATCAGTAGAAAGCACGCCATGATTACAAGCGGAAGAAATGGTGCGTACATTCAGGATTGCAATTCAACAAACGGTACTTTCATCAATGGAACAAAGCTTGAGAGCGAGCGTGCCGTACTTTTAAATAATGGAGATATTATCAAGCTTTCAAATGAAGAGTTCGAGTATCTTGCATAGGAAATAAATTATGGGTTTTAAAGTAGATGCCTATTCAGATATAGGCACCAAAAAAAGTGTTAATCAGGATGCTTTGTTAATAAAACAGGCAAAGGCCGCAGGCTATGGGAATATCTGCATGGGTGTTCTCTGTGATGGCATGGGAGGTTTGTCCTGTGGAGAGGTAGCCAGCTCTGCCTTCGTAAACAGGATGGACACTTGGTTCAAAACAGAGCTTCCACAGTTACTTTTAGATAGAAATATAACTGAGCCATTGAAGGGAACAGCTGATATTAGTGCTACAGGTCATCTCCTTACAAAGGTAGAGGGGCAGTGGAAAAAGGTTGTCACAGAAATGAATGACAGGCTCAAGGTTTACGGAAATGAGAACGGCATTCGCTTAGGTACAACTGTTGTAGCAATCATCATAGTCGGAGAAGAATACATGACTATGAATGTCGGAGATTCCAGAGCATATCGCTTCAATAAAAAGCAGCTTGCTCAGGTATCTCACGATCACAGCTACGTTCAGCAGCAGCTGGAGCTTGGCAGGATGACAGAAGAGGAAGCCATCTACAGCGATAAGAAGAGTGTACTTCTTCAGTGTATAGGGGCCTCAGAGACTGTATCACCGGAGTTCTTTGGTGGTAGCATAGAGAGAAATCTTCATTTTCTTTTATGCTCCGATGGTCTCTGGAGAAAGCTAGATAATAAAGAGATTATGGGGATTGCCCCACAGCGTAACGGTATTAAGAAGTTGACCGAAATGGTTATGAAGCGTGGAGAGACAGACAATATTTCAGGTCTTATTATCTCCATTTAAGATTTAGAGTTATATGTTAGAAATTGGATCAGTAATTGATAATAAATATAAGATATTAAATAAGATTGGCCAGGGTGGAATGAGCGTTGTTTATTTGGCCATGAACGAAAGAGCCAACAAGCAGTGGGCTGTCAAAGAAATCCGTAAGGATGCAGCAGCTGCGTCAGAAATCAATATGGTCAGCATCAAGACAGAGACAGAGATGCTTAAGAATCTTTCCCACCCAAACCTTCCTAGCATCGTAGATATCATCGATCATGAGGATTCAATCCTTATCGTTATGGACTACGTGGAAGGTAATACACTTAGCAAGGCTGTTAATGAGCTTGGCCCTCAGCCACAGGAATATGTTATTGAGTGGGCAAAGCAGCTTTGCGATGTGCTCGGATATTTGCATTCGCAGAATCCACCTATCATCTACAGAGATTTAAAGCCAGGCAATATCATGCTTAAGCCAGACGGTACTATAGTCCTTATCGATTTTGGTACAGCCAGACAGTATAAGGAGGAGAATCTTGAGGATACTACATGTCTCGGTACCAGAGGCTATGCAGCACCAGAGCAGTTCGGCGGTCGTGGACAGACAGATGCCAGAACAGATATCTATTGCCTTGGCACTACTATGTATCATCTCGTCACAGGGATGAATCCTAGTGAGCCTCCATACGAAATCAGAAATATACGTTATTGGAACGAGTCTCTTTCAAAGGGATTAGAGCAGATTATCGCAAAGTGTACTCAGCTTGATCCAGAGAAACGTTACCAGAGTTGTAATGAGGTGCTTTATGCCCTTGAGCATTATGATGAGCTGGATGAGACCTACCGTAGAAAGGAAAGGGTAAAGCTAGGTATTTTCCTTACCACAGCTTTCCTTGCCATTGCATCAGGAATTGGTTCTCTTTCATGCTACAGCTATGCTAAGCACGTGCAGCAGGTAAATCATGACAAGCTTTTAGAGGATGCCAGCCGTGGTGTTACAGCAGCGGATTCAAAGGAAGCGCTGATTAATTCCATCGCGGTATATCCATCACAGGTGGATTCATACATTAATCTGATCGACAATGTCTACCTTGCAGATGAGAACTTCTCGGCAGATGAGGCAGCGGAGCTTCGTGAGATCCTCATTCGCACCAGCGGCAAGAACACTTACGAGCAGATATTGGCTCAGGACACAGACAGTTACAGCCTGTTTGCCTATAGACTTGGCCTTGCCTACTACTACAGCTATGAAGGTGAAGGCAACAAGCAGCAGTCAGCTTACTGGTTCAAAAAGGCAGCAGAGGGCAATCTTAACCCTAACCAGATGGAACGTGCTAAGCGTCTTGGAGCTATTGCAGAATACTATGTGAACTTAGGAGCTGTTGATAAAACAGGAGACAGCGATGTCACATATAAGAATTACTGGGATGACTTGGTAGCTCTTTGTGAGGGTAACATCACCGAGTCCGACAATGCCAATACAGCCCTTGCCATTTACAAGGAGATGGCATCTCAGATATGTGTCAGTGCAAATCAGTTCAAGAAGGCAGGAGTCTCTACTTCAGATATGCAGCTCCAGCTGATGAATATTGAAAAGCACGTAAGAGAAGATATTGATAGCGCTCCTGAAAAATCAGAGCGTGTTGTTGAATTGGAGCAGGAGCTTGCCACAAACGTAGAAAAGGCAAAGCAGACTATTTCAATGTTAGAGTAGGTAGATTTATGAATTTACAAACAAACGTAGAAACAATTACAGAGCAGACACAGCTATTCCAAAGCATAGCAGTTATTTTGCTTGCATTAGCAATAGTGTTTCTAATAGCATCGATTGTTATATTTATAGTTTTTAAGATTCCACATTCCTTCAGAGTGCTTACTGGAATGGGAATGAATAAAGAGATTAGCAAAGCAGCAGCTGGAGACAGAAAGAGACAGAAGGCTACCCTTAACTGGGGTACTTCGGGTCCTCTAAATTCTGATGAAGAGACCATGCTTCTGGCTGATAGTGATGCCACTACAGTACTTGGTTGTGATGAGACTACAGTTTTAGGATGTGACGAAACCACAGTATTAGGCTGTGATGAAACAACAGTACTGGGCTGTGACGAGACAACTGTTTTAGACAGTGATGAAACAACAGTACTTACTGGAATAAATGATATTTTCCAAATGGAAGATGATATCAAGATTACAGGAAGTAACATGAATATTTAGGTTTTAGGAATACACAATGAACGCATTAATTGACAGGGGAATTATTAAGGAAATTGCTAGTGGCAACAACTTCGAGTACATCATCACAGGTGATGCGACTTTTGTTGATACAGACTACAAGGTATTACAGAGTCAGAGCAATGACATATTTGTTAAGTGCATGAAGATTACAAGAAATGGATTGGTTGATTTGTGCTATCTCGGTAACGACTACCGTACATTAGCAGGAATGTTGCCTGGCCTTTCTTTAGAAAATGCCAATACCATTGTGGCAGAAATCTTGTCATGCATCACAAAGGTAAAGACAAATGGTTTTCTTTCATGTCAGAGCATGGTGCTCGATAAAGAAAAGATTTTTGTTGATCCGAACACCATGAAGGTAAAGATGGTTTATGTACCTGTCAGTGAAAAATTGTTTTCCACAATGACAGAGTTTGAGGAACATCTTAATAACATTATCAACGAAATATCTCCTGATTTTGATATGGCCGACATTCCAGTGGTACCACAGCAAGTATATGTTAGCGGTAACACAGGCAATCTTTTGGGAGCAATGAAGCTCACAGCCTGTGATGCACCTTATCCATTTGAAATCCGTATTACAGAGGATGATGTGCTGATTGGTAAGAAAGCAGATTTGGTTGATAAGGTCATTGATTTTAACAGCGCCATAAGCCGCCGTCATTGTCGTGTGATAAAGCAAAACGGCACATTCTTCATTATGGATGAGGGAAGTGCAAATGGTACTTTTGTAAATAATGTCAGAGTTGAGATGGGACAAAAGCAGCCATTACAGCAGGGAGACATTGTACGCCTTGCAAATAGTGAATTTAGAGTGAATTAAAGGGGTGTAATATGGCAAATCCAAAGGTAATAATTGCGGATACAGATATTAATTATATTGCACCGCTTCAGTACAAATTTATTACTGATTACTTCAACAATATAGATTTAGAGATTATTACAGACAGACAGTATTTTGAAGATTATTTTTCAATGCCTCGAAATGCTGAAGTTCTTATTGTTTCAGAAGATTTATATAACCAATCAATTAAGCGTCATGACATCAAAAACGTATTTTTGATGTCAGAGCATATGGATGATGGAGCTACAGGCGATTTAAGTATCAATCGTCTTTACAAATACACAAGTATCATGGAAATCTTTAGCGAAATCGTGGCAAAGAGTTCCAAGGAGCTTGCTACAGGCGTAGTAGAGAAGAAGGAAACACAGGTGATACTTGTTACATCTGCATGCGGTGGGGTTGGTAAGACTACAGTGGCAATGGGAATTGCTGCCAGTCTTGCAGAAGGGTACCAGCGTGTTTTGTATATTAATGCAAGTATGCTTCAGAATTTCCAGTATCTTCTTGATAACGAAAGTCCAATTACGGGAATAGAGATGTATTCATCTTTGTATAACCCTACAGAGAATGTTTATCTAGATATAAAAAAGGAAATACGTCAGAACATATTCGACTATCTTCCAGAGTTTAAGGCAGCACTTCCATCTATTGGAATCGATTATTCAGTTTTCCTGAAAATCGCGTTATCTGCCAAGAAAAACAGAGATTATGACTTCATTATCATTGATGCAGATTCAATGTTTGATGAAGAGAAGCTCAATATGATAGATGCTGCAGACAAAGTTATTGTTGTGACAGACCAGTCAGTAAATTCAGTAAATGCAACAAATCATTTTGTTGCAAATGTAAATGGAGTGAATTCTGAGAAATACATATTTGTATGTAATCGTTTTGACAAGGATTCATTCAATGCATTGCTTGCAACAGAGGTTGTACCAAAGTTTGGTATTACTGAATATATCGCTGAAATTGAAACAAATTCATTCATTAAGCCTAGCGAGCTGGCTATGAATAACAGTCTCAGAAAAGTAGCATTTTTAACGATGTAAGGTGATTTGAAATGGATAATAAAGTAGTAGTTATCTTTAACAATTTAAGTAACAACGAAACAGCAGATTTGGAGATTCCAGTTGATATTACAGCAAACGATTTGGTAGTGGCACTAAACACAGCATATTCCCTTGGAATAGATATATCAGATCAGAAAAAATGTTATTTAAAGGCAGAGAATCCATTTGCTCTGCTGAAGGGAAGCAAAAGGCTTTCTGAATTTGGTGTTAGAAATGGTACAGTAATTAACTTTACTGAATAGGTTATACAAGATGGAATCTAATAGATATAGGATTATTTTATCAGGTAAAAGTTTTTATAAGGAAATAGAGATATCCCCTGACATTCAGACAATACGTGTTGGAACAGGTATCGAGAATGATGTTCGACTTAACAAAGAATATTTCTTTGAAGAGTTTGAGTTGGTCCTAACTAAAAAGGATAACTGGGCCTTGATTTGCTCAGATAATCTTTATATTAGTCAGGGGGATTCAAGAAAGCTTCTCACAAAAGAGTTTTCTCATGGTGATAATGCATCGATATGCTACCAGAGTTCAGGAATTGAGCTTTTTAATATAGAGCTGTTAATTGATTTTGACTATGAAAAGAAAAAATATGATTTGGCTATCGACTTATCAAATCAGCAGTCTGTATGTATCGGTGGCAGTGGTGATTGTCATGTAAGAATTAATGACGATTATATTGGTAATGACAGCATAATCATTGAAAAGACCAATAAAGGATATGTGGTTACTGACAGAAATACCAAGTATGGTGTACGTGTTGATGGGATTAAAATCAATTCACCAACAGTTTTGTCAGAGAATGATTTTGTATCCTTTGCATCTTTTGGAATGTGCTTAAAGGGAGATTTGCTTTATTGTGATTCTGAAAAGGTTGTTAATCTTAATTCAGTTTCCAGCAAAAAAGTTTCTTTAGATACAAACGAATTAAAGTATCCTAAATTTAACAGAAACCCACGATTTAAATCTGTTCTTCCAGAGGATGAGATTGAGATTCTTGATCCACCTGAGGCACCTCAGAAGCCAGAAGGAAACATTGTTCTTCAGCTTCTTCCAGCCATTCTAATGCTTGCTGTAACAGTAGTGTTGCGTGGCCTTATGGGAAATGGTGGCGGAGCATATGTATGGATTAGTGCTATTTCAATGACTATTGGTATTGTCACATCTGTAATCGGAATTATAAATGCCCGAAAAAAATATAAGACTGATACAGAAGAGCGATTAGCCAGCTACACTGAATACATTGAGAATAAAAAGGTCTACATCGAAGAGTGCAGATGTAATGAAGCAAAAATGCTCAATGATACCTATTACTCAATCGAAAAAGAGAAAGCTTTTGTAAGGGATTTTTCTGATTCGTTGTTCGACAGAACTACAAAGGATGAAGACTATTTAGTAGTTCGTTTGGGAAATGGTAACAAGGAGGCTGTTCAGAAATTAAGCATCAAAAAGAAGGAAGAATTAAACTGCACTGATGAGCTTCTGAAGGTTCCTACAGAGCTTCAGGCACAGTACAGGGATGTTCATAATGTTCCTATTACACTCGACCTAAAAAAGAACAATGCAGTTGGTGTAATTGGTAGCAGAGCCGACCTTAACACCTTCATCAAAACACTTACAACTGACCTGGCAGTAAGACAGTATTACACAGATACCAAACTTTTCTATGTTTTGGATGAAGAGGATGTTGAGGACTTTAAGTGGCTTAGATTTTTACCTCATGTAAAGAATGAACAGCTTAACATGAGAAACATAGTATATGACTCAGATAGCAGAAGTATTCTTTTCGACTTTTTATATAAGGAGTTATCAAGCAGGGAGGCGTCTGAGCAGACACATCCAAATTACGTAATCATGGTATATAGAGATAATGGAATTAAGAATCACCCTATCTCAAAATACATAGAGTACGCAAATATGGTTGGTGTTTCATTTATCTTCTTTGAGGAACATAAGGAGCTTCTTCCAAGCGGATGTAACAGTGTGGTTCAGCTTGAAGGCACACGCGGTATTGTTACTGATACAGAAGATAAAAACAATGTTGCTCGTTTTGAGTACGAGGTTGTCAATACAGGCGATGCAGCATTTATTTCAAATAAGCTTGCTCCAGTGTACTGTGAGGAGGTAAGCCTTGAAGGTTCACTTACAAAGAATATTACACTTTTCGAGCTTATGAATATCCTTAATGTTGAGGATATCAATTTAACAAAGAATTGGGATGAATCCCAGGTATATAAATCCATGGCAGCACCTCTTGGTGTGAAGTCAAAGAGTCAGGTGGTAAGCCTCGACTTAAATGAAAAGCAGCATGGTCCTCATGGTCTTGTTGCGGGAACAACAGGTTCTGGTAAATCAGAAATCCTGCAGTCATACATCCTTTCAATGGCTACACTTTTCCATCCATATGATGTTGGATTTGTAATCATCGATTTCAAGGGTGGTGGTATGGTAAATCAGTTTAAAAAACTTCCACATTTGATTGGTGCTATTACAAATATTGATGGTCGAGAGATTGACAGATCTCTTTCATCAATTAAGGCCGAGCTTAGAAAGAGACAGGCACTATTTGCAGAGCACGATGTAAACCACATTGATGCTTACATCAAGCTTTTTAAGAAGGGTGAGGCAAAGATTCCGCTTCCACATCTTATTCTTATAGTTGATGAGTTCGCGGAGCTTAAAATGGATCAGCCAGAGTTTATGAAGGAGCTTATTTCTGCGGCTCGTATTGGTCGAAGCCTCGGTGTTCATCTTATTCTTGCGACACAGAAGCCAAGCGGTGTAGTTGATGCACAGATTTGGTCAAACTCAAAGTTTAAGCTTTGTTTGAAGGTTCAGAATAAAGAGGATAGTAATGAAGTATTAAAGACTCCTGTTGCGGCCGAAATCAAAGAGCCTGGTCGTGCTTACTTACAGGTTGGTAATAACGAGATATTCGAATTATTCCAGTCTGCCTACAGTGGAGCACCTGCCACATTTGATGCAAGTGCACAGCAGAAGCCATTTACAGTATATTCGTTGGATTTGGCGGGCAAGCATACTCCTGTATACACACGCCAAAAGAGCAAGTCTAATGATGAGGCTGAGACACAGCTTGATGCAATTACAAATTACATTGCAGAATACTGTGAGGAAAACAATATTAACCGACTTCCTGGAATATGCCTTCCACCATTGGAAGAAACTATCGTATATACGGATTCAGATAAGTCTCATAGTAATATCGATGTTGTTGTAGACCTTGGTATTTATGATGACCCAGATAATCAGTATCAGGGAGTTGCCCAGCTTAATATTTCAACTGGCAACACAATCATTATTGGTTCATCTCAGTATGGCAAGACAAATCTTTTACAGATGATTATAAGAGCCATAGCTACAAATTACAGACCATCTGAGGTCAATATGTACATTTTGGATTTCGCATCCATGGCACTTAATGTATTTGCGGATTTGAATCATGTAGGTGGCGTAATATCAGCAGCTGATGATGAAAAGCTTAAAAACTTTATCAGAATGATTCGTAAGGAAATGGCACGAAGAAAAGAAGTTTTTGCAGCCATGGGTATTACATCATTCTCTTCATACAAAGAGGCGGGAAATACAGACATTCCTCAGATTATCATCATGGTTGATAACTTCCTTGCACTTAAGGAGCTCTATGGTGAATATGAAGATGACATTATCAATATTTGCCGTGAGGGTGTAGCTTTAGGAATTAGTCTTATTTTTACATCCATCCAGACTTCTGGAATTAGTTACAAGTACATGAGCAATTTTGCTAATAGAATTTGCCTTTACTGTAACCAGAGTGATGAGTACAGCACTGTATTTGACAGATGTCGTATGTCACCTAAAAACGTTCCTGGTCGATGCTTATATTCTATTGATAAGACAATATATGAGCTCCAGACTTACCTTGCTTTTGAAGGAGAGAAGGAAATCGACAGAGTCCAGAAGATTAAAGAATTTATTACAGTTAGCAACTGCAATAATCCTAATGAAAGAGCAGTTAGAATTCCAGAGGTTCCTAATGTTCTTAATACAGAGTATGTTAAGGAAAATTACTTTGGTAACGGAAATTATATCCTTCCTGTTGGTATTGATTATGACAGCGTTGATTTTGTGGAGCTGGATCTTCTTAATACATACACAATGGGTATTACCGGACGAAAGGGTTATGGAAAGGCATCTCTTGCAAGGTACATTGTAAATTACCTCCAGAGAAATATCTTCAACTTTGAGTCGAAGGTATATGTAATTGATGGATTTGAGCAGAAGCTTAAGAACCTTTCTTCGATGGGAGTAGTTGAAAAATATACAGTTGATTTAAATGACTTCGAACTAATCCTTGAAGAAATCGAAGCAGAGCTCATAAGAAGAATGGATATGGTTAAGACATTGGGATTCGATGCTATTAATAATGAGCCACTTCTTATGGTTATGGTTCACAACAAAGAGATATTTGCCACTGATGGAATAAGCAAAGCGGCAGTTGAGACATATAAGCGAATCGTTAAGACATACAAAAACATGAAGTTGTTATTTGTATTCTCAGATGTAGAAAATGCATCAGGTGGATTTGGCGCTTCAGAAATGCTTAAGCAGACAAAGGAATTCAACATGATGATAGCAATGGAAGATATTGGTGCTATTAAGAATACTGATATTCCAACTGGAGCTGCAAGACAGTTTAAGAAACCTATTGAGACCGGCGATGCATATGTCATTAAGGGGCAGGATATTTCAAAAATTAAAGTTGTTTATGATGGAGAATAATTATGGCAGAAAAAGGCACAAAAGCATGGGGGAATGATAATTCAGAAGGAAACCTCGAGTATCTTGATTCAAAAGCCTTTGGTGCAGCGATTGAAAAGTTTTCTAAAGGGGTCACCACCTACAACGATATAATCGAAGGAATCAAAACTACAACTAGTACTCTTCTGGAAAACTGGAAAGGTGAAGGCCGAACTCAGTTTGAAAAAGATTACAATGTTATTTTTCTTCAATTGAAGGATATAGGTGATATCTTATACGACCTGAGAGATGCATTAATATCAGCCCAGGCAGAATATGAAACTACAGATGATACATACGCAAAATCATTAACTTATAAATAAGACTACGAGGAGACAAAATGGGATTATCAGAATTATATGCTCAGCTCTCTCATCTCAATTCTAGAAAAAGAGAACTAGAATACGCTATTGGGATAAACAAAAAAAGGTTATCTGAAATAGAGGCGATAAAAAAGAATTTAATATCATTTGTCAGTAGAAACTATACTGATGTTAACAGTTCAGCAGATGGAATCGACAGAACATTTCATGATGGTCTGGATGGTCCAGAGACAGTATACAAAATTCTTTTTACTAACAAGAGCTTATATGAGCAGGATAGTGCAGGTGACAGTAACTTATCTTCATGTGTGACAAATCTTACTACAGAAATAAAAAACACTACTGATAAGTTAGAACAGTTGAGACGTGAACTGGATAGTGTAAACTCATCTATTCGCACTACAGAAGCTGCAATAGCGGCAGAAAAAAGAAGGCTTGAAGAGGAAGCCAGAAGACAAAGGGAAGCTGAATTAGCGGCAGCTTCAAAAAGGGGTTAATAATGTCAGCATTAATAATTAATTACTCGGAATTAGCACACACTGAAAAACACGCCAGATCTGTGGTAGACAAAATAGATAACTACATTTCTGGTCTGACAAAGACAGGTACTAAATGTGGTTCTGTTACCGGAGGAAGTTCTTCAGCACTTACATCAGCTCAATACTATATTGATGCAAAGGTTGCTGTGCTAAACAAAAAAAAGGAAAGATACAACGATTACGCTAATCAGATTCATACATTCTCGGAAAATGCAAAGAGAATAGACAAGGAAGTAAAGACAGCCATAGTAAATGAACAGAAAAGCTTTCTTTCAGCACACGAAAATTTAAAGATAAATTCTGTCAAGGCAGCCTTTATCAATTTCCTAACAAGTATGAAGAATTTTTGCCCTGTATTTGATTTTATTGGAACCATGTTCCAAAAGGTCTTTGATAAAATCAAATCCATTCAAGAGGCAATACAGGAATGGTATTACTTACAGGGTGGTCGTGAAAAGCTAGCATTCTGGGGAGCTATAGCAGGTGCAATAGCGTTGATTCTCCTGGCAATAGCAGCATGGCCAGCAGAGATTGGAATAATTGCTATAGCAGGATTTATTGGTGCAGTTATAGCCGCCATAAATGGAATAGTTAATGTTATAACGTCCTATAAGGCATGGAAATCGGCAGAATCTGGTGATCCGTTATGGGCTAAGCGATATGGCAAGATGGATAAATTGAGTGATGTATTTAGAAGCAGAAATCATCATAATAAGTATCTTAATTTAATCTCGGATTGTGGTGCTGATTTAATCGATACAGTTGAATTTGTGTGTGATGCCATCGACATAGTTGGCACAATTAAGAATTTTGACTTCAAGGCAAATATTGAATGTATCCAGAGAGCCTTCAACAAAGAACATGGCTTATTAAAGTATATGTCAGTTACTAAGTGGAAGAGAGTAAAAACTGCAAACGGATTGGAATTAATACGCGATATTGATAAAGAAACTCATATTGCAAAAACAGAAATAACACTTAATTCATTCCTTCACGGAGCACGACAGGTACTAAGAAATGAAAAAGTTTATGATGATGCCAGCTCATTCACATGTGAAGCTCGTAGACTGGCTGGCTGGTATGATTCAAACGGACAAATCGGCCTTCGTACACTTTTATGTAAGAACTTTAAAGAAAATCTAGTATATGACTGGAAGTCATTAAAATATACAGTTAGCGGTGGATATAAGTTAAAGATTTGCGAATTTACTAATGACGTAAAGAGCTTCAAACATATTAATGACACAATATCAAGCGTCAAGAAGTTTACAAGCAGTGGAGATTTAATTAAGAATTCCAAAACATTAGGAAAAGGCATTAACACTGTCAAGAATACATATGAAACTATTGAAAAAATCTCTGTTGGCAAATACAAATTCAAGGAGACTATTATTAGTAATTTCCAGGAGGCAATTGGTTTCGATGGTTTAAAGAAACCAGCTGATAAGGTTGTAAAACTAAAGGGAAAAGCTGAAAAAATAATTAAAAATAGTGTAGCTTACGATTTATGTTTTGACTAAAGCGACACCAGTTATTAGAGGAAAAAGATGAATAAATATTATATTAATCAAAAAAACAAAAAATATTACCAGAAGATTTTTATAAAGAATTTCCCGGATTACAAATGGAAGACAGTAGTAGCAGATATATTCTTTTTACTTGCGATTATCGCCTTTTTAGCATTGCCTGTTATGTATATAGTTCTTACAGATTCGTTTGAAGTGGAAGTGTTAATAGAATTTCTTGGCGGTTCAGTAATTTTTGGATTAATTCCTTTCTTAATCGGATTGTTAATCAAGGACAAGACATTTAAGGATTTACTATGGAACACTGTGAATATTGACTACGAAAGCATTGAAATTACAGAAGACAGCATTATTCATACCTGGCATAGAAAAGGAGACCAGGCTGAGTCAATGCTTGAATACAATATTCACCATGATTATATCGAATCAGTGCATTTAGATAAGGCTTCTAAAATGCTAACAATAGTAGGTTCAGCTACTATCACACCATATGAGAATTATGCAGCCAAGCAGGTTAACAGCCAGTATCCAGCTTACTCAACATCATACAAAAATATAGAGCAGTTTTTCATTGCAGTAGATGATACCAAAAGTGAAGCTGAAATCATGAAGTTAATCAAAGCAGTAGCCGAGGAGAGATATTCTGAAACCTAAGAAGCTTTACAGGTTTATCCTTAGGATATTTAAGAGGTTTACAAAAATGCTTTTGAGAAAGAGAGGTTTTATATATGTCAAAAGCAGATTTTAATGAATACATGATTCAGGCCAAGTCATTACTTGGTGCTGAGAAGTATGAGGAGGCTTTAACTTATTTAGATAAAGCTGAGAAAGAAGAGAACATGGATGAAGAGCTTTACCTTACAAGAGGTATTGTTCTTGCCAACTTAAGCCGTTTTGACGAAGCAAAAGCTGAATTTGAAAAGGTACTTAAGCTAAAGAAAGATAATGGTTTGGCATTGTTCCATATGGGCAATATCGAGATCCTTATAGGCAACAGAGCACAGGGTATTGAATACTTTAATAATGCAATTGCTTATGGTTTTGATGATGCACAGGTATATTACAGCCTTGGTCTTATGCATGAGGAAGATGGAAATGATGAGCTTGCATTAAGAAATTATTCAAAAGCCATCTTAAAAGACCCAACAAGAGCTGATATAAGAATTAGAAAAGTTAGAACTCTTGTTAATAACAAGATGGAAAAGGAAGCCTTGTTCGCATTGGATGAGCTGATTTTATCTAATCCAGATGCTTTTGAAGGTTATCATATGAAATATTTACTTTTGGTTGACCAGAAGAAATATGATGATGCTGCAAAGGTAATTGAAGAAGCAATGACTCTTTTCCCTAAGGATACAGAGTTTGCTTTGGATAAGGCTTCACTTATGGTTGCCAAGGGAGATCTTGACGCTGCTTTGGCTTACATTGATCAGATAAAAGAAGAGATGGAAACTACTCCAGAGATACTTCACGGTATGGAGATGCAGAAGTCTCGTATCTATTCAGCTAAGGAAGATATGGGAAAGGTTGTTGAGCATCTTGAAAGTGCAAGACAAATCGCTTTAGAGAATAATGTTAATGATTTTGAGGAATCATATCTTCTTATGAACTGCTACGTTAGCCAGAAAGCATATGAGAAGGCAATCGAAGCAGCCAAGCATTTAAAAGAAGCTGAAGGACAGGATTATTATTCTTTAGCAGCACATTATTATGAGCCTTACGCTCTCAAGCAGATGGGAAAAACAGAAGGTGTTGACCAGATGTTTAATGATGCAATTGACTATTACAGAAGCGTAACATTGGAGAATCCATCAAACGTTGACGCATATGCATTTAGAATAATGTGTTTAAGAGAAATTAATAAATTTGATAAGGCACTTGAGTTAACTGACTATCTTGTCACAGTAGCTGACCAGTTGCCAGAAACACATGCACTTCGCGCTGCAATCCTTAATGATTTAGGAAGAACAAAGGAAGCAGAAGAAGAGAACAACAAATACCTTAGTATACAGGCTAACTTATAAAAGTAGTGGAGGGCAAAATGCTTTATATTGACAATGAAGCAATTCAAACTGCAAAAGACCAATATTACCAACATGAACTAGATATGGATGAATTAAAAGTCGATTTAGAAACAGCTATTACTGAGCTGCGAAAGTCGTGGAAGTCTGATGCAGGCGATAAGTTTTTTGAGAAATTTGACGATCAGTGGGTTAAGAATATGTCAGATTATATTGTAGTACTTCAACATATGCAGACTAATCTTAATACTGCAAAAACAAAATATCAGGATATTTACGATGAAGCTGGTCGATTAAATTTATAAATTATTATTTTTTATTTTTAGGAGGAACAAAAAATGGGACAGATTAGAATCACACCAGAAGAATTAAGAGAGGCTGCTAACTTCTTACAGCAGAAGCAGGAGGCTATCAACAGCGAGGTTAGCGAGTTAAAGTCAAAGGTTGACGAAGTTACAGGAAACTGGGAAGGTGCTGCACAGAACCAGTTCGTAGAGTCATTCTTAAGCGATATGTATCCAATGTTACACGAGACAATGCCACAGATTATCGAAGGAATAGCTTCACAGATGAACGGTGCAGCTGATGCAATCGAGCAGGCTGACCAGGAAGTTGCTAACGCTTTCAAGGGCTAATATTTCCAGAGAAAGAGATTTTAAATGACTAATTATACTATCAATAGCAAAATATATATTCCACTTACCAAAGGACAATCCTTTATAAAGATCCTCTACAGAGGTGTCTTTGTCATGTACACACTAATCGTTCTATTCCAGACCTGGATTGAAGGATTTAGCTGGTACAGATGTCTTACACTTGTTATGGCTTATTGCATTGTAAAAAGTCTTTTTGCAAGATTTTCAGAAGGATATCAGCATACTTTGGCAGAGATGACTATTTCAGACAAGCTAATAGTAATAGACTATATTAATACTGCTTATAAAGGTGAACAGGCTTCCGTTAAGGTTGAAATTCCTGTTGACGGTGTTTCAGTTGTTGAATATAGTGAAGAACTTAGCGCATTGAGATTTGTTGGAAACATTCAAAAAAGTATCCCTGCTCAAAAGAGTCAGGAATCAGTGAATGACTGGGTTGTTTACATTCAGGAAGGTATTTCTGATATTATCAATTCAGTTGAAGAGATTACCTCTCTCAAGATAAATAAAGTGGATGATGAAATTGATTAGTAAGCTCTGTTATTTAGAGATAAAATCTAAGGGAACCTCTCGACGATGAAGAGGTTCCCATTTTTTTACATGGTTATAAACTTATAATCATTCAATCCATTTTATTTTACATTTGACCAAATCTTGTATTCTACGTTAGGATTTACACCCTTCTTCTCGAATAACTCGCTAACAGTTACGAAGGTGTAACCCTGATTCTTAAGACCTTCGATAATCTGTGGAAGTGCATCTACAGTCTGGCTGTTGCCCTGGAAATCGTGAATGAGAATAATATCTCCATCCTTAGCTGAGCTAAGAACTGAGTTTACTCTCTGAGAAGCTGATGTGCTTGACTCCCAGTCGTTGTGCATGCTTCCCTGAATGAAAGGAAGGTCAATATTCTGATACATTGTGTTGTTTACAGCAATGTATGGAGGTCTGAAAAATTTAACATCTACGCCTACAGTGTTCTTGATAGCTGATGCTGTCCAGTCAATCTGATTTTTGATCTGGGAAGCATTCATTCTTGTCATGTCCTCGTGTGTGTATGAGTGGCATGCAAGCTCGCAGCCCATGTTTACCTGACGCTGCATGATAGCTCTTGTGTTTGAGTTAACATTCTGGCCAATAAGGAAGAATGTAGCTTTAACACCATACTTTTCAAGAACATCAAGAACCTGACTTGTAGTGCTGGAAGGACCATCATCAAATGTAAGTGCAATAAGCTTCTGGTTTGTTGTGTTTGTATTCTGATTGTTTCCTGTATTAGAAGAGCTGCTGTTTCCAGTTCCTGCTGCAGCACCTGCGCCGGCACCAGCTCCTGCTCCACCAATTGCAAGATAATCAAGATAAGCATCCCACTGACCATCATCAGCAGTAACCACAAGCTCTACAGTCTGATTACCAGTACCGTGGCTTACATTCTTGATTGTGTACTCTGCTGGGTAGTTATCTCCATAATAGAAAGTACCCTTGTTCTGGCCACCAATCTTCAAATCAACGCGAGCCATCTTGTTATTGTTAGAGCATCCGCGAAGTGTGAAATCGTGTGTGCCTGAAGCAAAGTACTGTGTATATTTAACTGCGTCATTATTAGCATAGAGGGCTACTCCGTTGAAAGGAGAAGAGATGTTGCCAGTGTACTGGCCACTCTTTGTCATGTTTTCGCACTGAACTACAGTTGCGCCAGAAGAAGCTCCTGTATTACCAGAGTTTCCAGAACCACCCTGGTTGCCAGTGTTGCCGCCCTGGTTACCACCCTGATTGCCAGTGTTTCCACCTTGGTTACCGCCCTGGTTGCCAGAACTGCTAGAAGAACCACCGATTGTCATGTTGTTCTTATAAACGCTGGCAGAACCGCTACTCTGATATCCTTCGATATTCAATGCAGCTTCGTAAAGCTTACCGCATCTCATACCCATGTTTTCCCAAGCCTTAAAGTGCTCTGATACGCTAATTGTACCGCTGGTTCTCTTAGAGGTACGAACGCTAAAGTACTGTTTAAATGTAGTGTCACCCTGAATAGAAGGTGCGTTGTATCTAGTTGTTTCATAGACATCATATGTGCCGCCATCTACCTGGATCTGACCCTTTGGTGTTCCTCCTGGTGGACGCCATGTTCCCCAACTGTCTACGATGTAATACTCAACAAGCGGGTCTACAGTCCAGCCATAGACACAAAGATAAGAATTACCGTTAGGTCTGTAATCACAGCCGTAATCAAAGGTAATATTTCCTATTTGCTGATAAGTCTGTGTACTATCGAATTTTTTACCCTTTCGGAAAAGAGCATTGTTAATGTTGCTCCATGAACAATCGAACGTTCCCCCAGCGTTCAAAGTCATGCTAGTGTTTCCCGAATCTTTCCATAACTCATAGTCATACCCATCCTGGGTACCTGTCTTATTGTTGTAGATTGTGTCAGCTGCATGAACTGTCATAGATGGAACTACCATCGCAGCTGTCATAACAATCGCCAACAACGCCGCTGTTAATTTGTTTTTCACTAATTACCTCCTCACTTTTTCATATACATCGTTCGTTTATAACCATGTAATTATTTTAAGTGTAGAATATGCCACAAAAACGGGACAAATTATACTTAAATACCCGAAAGATTATATAAATGTTTCAGAAAAATTACAAGGATATTACACAAAAATAAATTAATTTAGAAAAAGCTAAAGAAAAATGAGATTTTTTTAGACGAAATTAAATCACATTTATACTTTAACTCACTAAAGCGTTATGGTAAAATGTATGCATTAGTCGAGCGATTATGTCGAACGGAATGATATTGAGGAGGACTACTATGAAAAAGAAAATTATTTCAATGCTTATGATTATGACCATGGCAGCAGCATGCTTCGCTGGATGTGGCGGCAAGAAAGCAGAAGATAATGGCGCAGGTGCTGACACAGCTGCTGATGGAAAGGTATATAAGGTTGGTATTATTCAGTATGTTGATGATGCATCTCTTAATCAGATTGTAGACAATCTTGAGAAGGAGCTTGATGCTATCGCAGAGGAGAAGGGTGTTACCTTTAATTACAAGGATTACTACTACAATGGTCAGGCTGATTCCACAACTATCAACCAGATTGTTACAGAGCTTATCAATGATGAGGTAGATGTACTTGTTCCAATCGCAACACCTACAGCGATGATTTGCCAGTCTGCTACAGAGGACAATCAGATTCCAGTTGTATTTGCAGCAGTATCTGATCCAGAGGGCGCAGGTCTTGTGGCTTCAAACGATGCACCAGGTGCCAACATCACAGGTACATCAGATGCTCTTAATACAGAAGCTATTCTTGATTTAATGCTCGAGCAGGATAGAGATTTACAGAAGGTTGGTCTTCTTTACGACAAGTCACAGGATTCTTCAACAGCTCCAATTAAGGCTGCTAAGGCATACCTTGAGAATGCAGGTATCGAGGTTGTTGAGAAGACTGGTACAACAAACGATGAGGTTATGCTGGCAGCAGATGCCCTTTGTGCAGATAAGGTTGGAGCAGTATTCACACCAACTGACAACACCATCATGACAGCTGAGCTTGCTATCTATGAGAAGTTCATCGATGCTGGAATTCCTCACTATTGTGGTGCTGATTCCTTTGCGCTCAATGGAGCTTACCTTGGATATGGTGTAAACTATGCAACACTTGGTTCTGAGACTGCAAAGATGGTTGCAGAGATTTTAGTGGATGGCAAGGAGCCAGCTACACTTGCTGTTAAGACTCTTGATAATGGTACAGCTACTGTTAACACAGAGACTGCTGCAGCACTTGATTTGGATTACGAAAAGCTTCGCGATATGTGCGATGGCTTCGTTGAAATCCAGACATCAAAGGAGTTCAAATAAATAATTAGGGGTTTAATGTAATGTCAGGTATTTTTACAATTTCGATTTTTCAGAGTGCTTTAGAACTAGGGTGTATTTATGCCCTAGTTGCTTTAGCACTTTTTATTTCTTTTACAATTCTTAACATCGCAGATTTGACCACAGATGGATGCTTTACATTAGGTTGTGCAGTAGGTGCTGTGGTTACTCTCGTAGGTCATCCATTCCTTGCACTTATAGCAGCAATGATATCTGGTGCTATGGCAGGTTTTATCACTGCATTCCTTCAGACAAGACTTGGTGTGGAATCAATCTTAGCAGGTATTATCGTAAATACGGCTCTGTATACTATTAATATTGCCGTCATGGGATTCTCATCTCTTATTAATCTGTTCGGTTGTGATACTATTTTCTCACTTGGAAAAGATGGATTCGTAAATACGATATTTGGAGACTGGTACAAGGTTGTGACAGTAGCTCTTATTGTGGCTGTTATTGCATTGGCACTCTGGTGGTTCCTTGGAACTACACTTGGTATGTCTATTCGTGCTACAGGTGATAATGCGGAGATGGTAAAATCATCATCTATCAATCCTACCTTTACAATCACTGTAGGTCTTTGTCTTGCCAATTCACTTACTGGTCTTTCAGGCTGTCTCATTGCCCAGTATCAGAAGTCGGCAGATATCAATATCGGTACGGGTATGGTTACAATTGCGCTGGCTTCACTTATCATCGGCCAGACTCTTATTGGCAATAAGGGAAGTACAATCAGAAGAATCTTGGGAACTATTCTTGGCTCCGTTCTTTATAGATTTATCGTGGCAATCGCTCTTAGAATGAGTGTGCCAGCAGAGGCTTTAAAGCTTGTTTCTGCAATAATAGTTGCAGTTGCAATCGCAATGCCTTATGTTAGAAAGAAGGCAGCCCTCAAAAAGAGAGAGTTTGCTAACTATAGAGGTAACAGGGAGGTGAAGGACAATGCTTAAAATCGACAACATCTCAAAGACCTTCAATCCCGGCACCGTCAATGAAAAGGCGGCACTTACCAATCTTTCTTTAGATTTAAAGGATGGAGATTTTGCTACTATCGTTGGTTCAAACGGAGCAGGCAAATCTACCATGTTCAATGCCATTGCAGGTACCTTCATTGTTGATGAGGGAAATATTTATCTTGATGGGGAGGACATCACCTTTAAGAAGGAGCATGTTCGAAGCAAGGTTATAGGTCATCTTTTCCAGGATCCATTAAAGGGCACTGCGCCAAACATGACCATAGAGGAAAATATGGCATTGGCTTACTTACGTGCAAGCCATGCTTCAAGCCAGTATTTCTCACGAATCAGCGGCAAGGATAAAGCAAAGTTCAGAGAGCAGCTTTCACTTCTTGGTATGGGCCTTGAAGATAGAATGAAGCAGCCAGTTGGATTATTATCTGGTGGTCAGCGTCAGGCTCTTACACTTTTGATGGCTACATTTGTTACACCTAAGCTTTTGCTTTTGGATGAGCATACAGCAGCCCTTGATCCAGCCACAGCTGAAAAGGTGCTTGAGCTTACAAAGAATATTGTGGCAGAGCGTGGCATTATCTGTCTTATGGTTACCCACAATATGCATCAGGCACTTGACGTAGGAAACAGAACCCTTATGATGAATGCTGGACGAATTGTTTTCGATACTTCAGGCGAAGAGAGAGCGGGACTTACCGTAAATGATCTGCTTGAGAAGTTTAAGGTAGGCGCTGGAGAAGAATTAGATAATGACAGAGTACTTTTGTCGTAGTTTTTTGGGCAATTTAGCACTTTAATTCGATAAAGTATTGGTATACAATGTTAAAAGTTATTTCATACGAAAAATATTAGAACAATGAGGTTTTGATTATTATGAAGAAGGTAGTAAAATTTGGCGGTAGCTCACTTGCGGACGCCGGCCAGTTTAAGAAGGTTGGCGATATCATCCGCGCTGATGAGAATCGTGTGTTTGTAGTTCCATCTGCACCAGGTAAGCGTAACAGCAAGGACACAAAGGTTACAGACATGCTTATCGGTACCTATGAGGCTGCTAAGGCAGGCAAGGATGTTAAGGAGAATCTTAAAGCTATCAAGGCTCGTTACGACGAGATTATCACAGGTCTTGAGTTAAATGATTTCTCACTTGATGAAGACTTCAAGGAAATTGCAGCTCAGATTAAAGAGGATTTATCACTTGATTATCTTGCAAGCCGTGGTGAGTATCTCAACGGAAAGATTATGGCTAAGTACTTAGGCTATGATTTCATCGATGCAAAGGACGTTATCTTCTTCAATGAAGAGGGAATGCTCAATTCCTACAAGACAGAAAAGACAATGGCTAAGGCTCTCGAGGAGCATCCACGTGCAGTTATCCCAGGCTTCTATGGTTGTGGCAAAGACGGAAAGGTAAAGACCTTCTCACGTGGTGGTTCTGATGTGACTGGTTCTATCGTGGCAGGTGCTGCAAAGGTTGATGTTTACGAGAACTGGACAGACGTTTCAGGCTTCTTGATTTGCGATCCACGTATCGTTAAGAATCCAGTAGGAATGCAGACAATCACATACCGTGAGCTTCGCGAGCTTTCATACATGGGCGCAGGTGTTCTTCACGAGGATGCTATTTTCCCAGTTCGTTCAGCAGGTATTCCTATCAATATTAAAAATACAAACAAGCCAGAGGATGATGGTACTTGGATTGTAGAGTCTACAGCTCAGAGAAATGAATACGTTATCACAGGTATCGCTGGTAAGAAGGGCTTCTGTACAGTACTTATCACAAAGTCACTTATGAACTCAGAGGTTGGTTTCTGCCGAAGAGCACTTCAGGCTTTCGAGGACAACGGAATCAGCATCGAGCACATGCCTTCAGGTATCGACACAATGACAGTTGTTGTTCACGAGGATGAGTTCATTAACAAGGAGCAGGCAGTAGTTTCTGCTATCCACCGTAACTGCTCACCAGATTCTATCGAGATTGAATCAGACCTTGCACTTATCGCAGTTGTAGGTCGTGGTATGAAGAGTACACGTGGTACTGCAGGTCGTATCTTCTCAGCCCTCAGCCATGCACATGTAAATGTACGCATGATTGATCAGGGTTCTTCCGAGTTGAATATTATCATCGGAGTTCAGAATGAAGATTTCGAGGCTGCTGTGAAAGCAATCTATGATATCTTTGTACTTACAAAACTTTAAATAAAAATGTTAGCTCTAGTCCTAGACTAGAGCTAATTTTATGTTATACTATTCTAAGTTTAACGGAGGGTAATGTATGAGTCTCATCATTAAAAATGGCAGGGTGCTAAACCCACCTACAAATACAGACGAAATATTGGATATTAAGATAGACGGGAACATTATCTCAGCTGTTGAGGCTGAGATTGTTCCCGTCTCTTTTGATGAAGTAATTGATGCAGCAGGCTGCTACGTTATGCCAGGCTTCATCGATATGCATGTCCACTTCAGAGATCCGGGACAGACTGCAAAGGAAGATATCGAGACTGGCTCAAAGGCGGCAGCGAGAGGCGGAGTCACCACAGTTCTTGCTATGCCAAACACCAAGCCTGTTGTGGATAATCCAGAGCTTGTGAAATATGTTCACGATAAGGGGGCACAGGTAGGACTTACACGAGTGCTTCAGGTAGGTTCTGTTACAAAGGGCATGGAAGGAAAAGAGCTTTCTGATTTACAGGGAATGATTGATGTGGGAATTCCTGCTATTTCAGAGGATGGCAAATCTGTTATGGACTCAGGTCTTTACAGAGAGGCAATGAAGTTCGTTGCCACAGCTGGCGTCCCAGTGCTTGCTCACTGCGAGGATATCAATCTGGTGCAGGGTGGCGTTATGAACATGGGTGCCAAATCTGATGCCATGGGTGAGAAGGGTATCAGCAATGCTGTGGAAAACATCATCGAAGCCCGCGACATAATGTTGGCAGAGGAGACTGGTGCCACACTTCATTTGTGTCACTGTTCCACAAAGGAGAGCTACCAGATTTTAAAAGAGGCAAAGGAAGCTGGTATCAAGGTGTCAGGCGAGGTTTGCCCACATCATTTCACACTTACCGAGGATGACATTGTGCCAGGAGATGGCAATTACAAAATGAATCCTCCTGTTCGTACAAAGGAAGATAGAGAATTTCTTAGAAGAGGTTTGGCTGAGGGCGTTTTTGAGGTCATTTCTACAGACCATGCGCCACATACTGCCGAGGAGAAAGCCAAGGGCTTTGCTTCGCCATTTGGTATTGTCGGCCTTGAGACCTCTGCAAGTCTTACATACACAGAGCTTGTTTTATCAGGCCTGATTACACCACTTACAATGGCAGCTTATATGAGCAGCAATCCAGCTCGTATCTTGGGTCGCGACGATTTAGGAAACCTCGCACCAGGAAAGGCAGCCGATATCACAATTTTTGACCCTACAATTTCATATGAGATTCATGCCGCTGATTTTGTTGGTAAATCTAAAAATATGCCTTACGAAGGCCGCAAGGTTCAGGGTAAGGTTGTTAAAACAATATATGGAGGAAGAGTAGTTTATTATGATTCAGAAGCTAATTAATCAAATCCAGGAAAAGAATGCGCCAATCGTTGTGGGACTTGATCCTACAATGAAATTAATGCCAAAGAGCTTAGTTGATAAATACATCAACGAGTACGGCCAGACCTTGGAAGCAGTGGGAGAAGCCATGTTTGACTACAACCGTCAGATTATGGATGCCTGCGCAGATTTAATTCCAGCAGTAAAGCCACAGATTGCCATGTACGAAAGCTACGGCATTCCTGGCATGATTGCATATAAGAAGACAGTTGATTACGCTAAGGAGCTTGGTCTTATCGTTATCGCTGACATCAAGCGTGGTGACATCGGTTCAACATCTACGGCCTATGCTCTTGGTCATCTTGGCTCAGTTCAGGTTGGCGATTACAAGTATCAGGGCTTCGATGCAGATATGGCTACTGTAAATCCTTACCTTGGCTCAGACGGTGTAAAGCCTTTCGTAGATGTTTGCAAGGAAGAGGACAAGGGTATTTTCGTACTTTGCAAGACTTCTAATCCATCATCAGGCGAGTTCCAGGACAGACTCATCGATGGCAGACCTCTCTACGAGCACATGGCTGAGAAGATTGAGGACTGGGGAATGGAGACAAGAGAAGGCTACTACTCAAATGTAGGTGCAGTTGTTGGCGCCACATATCCAGAGCAGGGCGCAAAGCTTCGTAAGCTCATGCCTCACGCATACATCCTCGTTCCTGGCTACGGTGCACAGGGCGGAAGAGGAAAAGACCTTGTACACTTCTTCAATGAAGATGGTCTTGGTGCTATCGTAAATTCCAGCCGTGGAATCATTGCAGCATATCAGCAGGAGAAGTATGCATCATTCGGAGAGGCAAACTTTGCAGGTGCCAGCCGTGCAGCAGTTGAAGATATGCTTGAAGACATCAGAGGAGCTTTGAAGTAATGAAGATAAAAGAAAAAGCAGTAGTATTATGGCAGGAGAAACTGGCCGAAGGCGTTTACAGCCTCACACTTGAAACAAGCATTGTTGACCATGCAATTCCGGGCCAGTTTATCAGCATTTTTTCAAATGATGGCAGCAAGCTGTTGCCACGTCCAATCAGCATCTGCGAAATCAACAAGGATTACGGCACACTTCGTGTGGTTTACCGTGTTGTTGGTGCAGGAACAGAGGAATTCTCTCAGCTGAAAATGGGGGACAAGATAGAGGTTATGGGACCTCTCGGAAATGGCTTCCCGCTTGAGGGGAGAAATGCAATTGTCGTTGGCGGCGGTATCGGTGTACCCCCAATGCTTGAGCTTGCAAAGCAGCTACCAGGCACAGTCACAGCTGTTATGGGTTATCGCAACAATGATCTGTTTCTTACCGAGGAATTTGAAAAGGTAGTGGCAAATCTTTTCATTGCCACAGATGACGGCTCAGTAGGAATCCGCGGCACAGTTGTTGATGCCATGAGAGAAAACGATTTGGTGGCAGATGTAATCTATGCCTGCGGTCCAAAGCCAATGCTTCGCGCAGTGGCAGATTTTGCTTTAGAGAATCAGATTAAGTGCTACGTTTCTATGGAAGAGCGCATGGCATGTGGAGTCGGCGCATGCCTTGGTTGCGTTTGCAAGTCTAAGGAAGTGGACGACCATAGTCATGTTAATAATAAGAGGGTTTGTAAGGACGGCCCAGTATTCTTGTCAACGGAGGTGGTACTATAATGAACACTAAAGTTACCATTGCAGGAGTTGAGTTTCAGAATCCTATTATGGAGGCCTCAGGCACCTTCGGTTCAGGCATGGAGTACTCCGAATTTGTTGATTTAAATAAGCTTGGAGCAGTCGTTACAAAGGGTGTGGCAAATGTGCCATGGCCAGGCAATCCAACACCTCGTATCACTGAGGTTCGCTCAGGAATGCTTAATGCAATCGGTTTGCAGAACCCTGGTGTAGAGGTTTTCTGCGAGAGAGATTTAAAATTTCTTGAACAATATAAAAACACAAAAGTAGTGGTTAATGTTTGCGGTCATTCCGCCGAAGAATATATTGAAGTGGTAGAAAGATTAGCAGATGAGTCAAGGGTAGATATGTTGGAAATCAACATCTCTTGTCCTAACGTAAAAGAGGGCGGAATCGCCTTTGGACAGGACCCTAAAGCAGTTGAAGAAATCACTCGTCTTGTTAAGTCTCGTGCCAAGCAGCCAATCGTCATGAAGCTTTCGCCAAACGTTACCGACATTAAGGTTATGGCAAAGGCCGCAGAGGCTGGTGGTGCAGATGCCATTTCACTTATCAATACTCTTACAGGAATGAAAATCGATGTAGAACGTCAGAACTTTGTTCTCGCGAATAAGACCGGTGGCATGTCAGGTCCGGCAGTTCATCCAATTGCAGTTAGAATGGTTTACGAATGTGCAAACGCAGTATCAATTCCAATCATCGGAATGGGTGGAATCACTACATGGGAAGATGCAGTAGAAATGATGCTGGCAGGTGCCACAGCTGTCTCTGTAGGCACAGCAAATTTCTTCAACCCAACAGCTACACTGGATATCTTGTCAGGCATTGAAGACTACATGGTTCGCAAGAATATAGAAGACATCAATTCAATCATAGGTATTGTTAAGTAGGGAGGTAAGTCAGAAAGTACAGCTATAATCTGTCTGTGAAAAATGGTAAATTAAACATAGGGGTCTGCTTGTGAAAATTTTGGTAATGTACAATATATAGATAATTGTGTCGTAGTTCACGGATTGTGTCGCAATTCACCGAATGTTCAGACAATATACTCAGAATTATCCGTGACACATTAAAATCTATTTGCTACACTTTATGTACACTCACACAAAAATTATCTTATATATAACGGTTTTACTTAGATTTTGAAAGGAGGGGAGCTGATGAAGTTCAAGAAGATAGGTGAGGACAAAATTCGTTGCGTCATCACCAAAGAAGAAATGGAACAGAACGGCATGGAGCTTGGAGATTTCGTCAGTGACCAGGAAAAGACCCAAAGCTTTATCAGGGATATTTTAGCAGAAGCGTGTGAGACCCTCGGAATAGAGACTCATGCTAAAGCATATAGCGTACAGATGACAGTTATGCCTCAGGGTGATGTAGCATTACTCATATCCCCAGATTCAAGTTCAGGACTTGCAACGGCTATTGAAGAATTAAAGAAACATCTTACAGGTTTACAGGAAACATTATCTACTACCAAAAAGGAACAGGCTGTTTCAGGTAGTACAGCAGATGTTCCAGTTCAGCCAGTACAAAAGCTTAGAGATGACAAGGATGAGATTACATCCCAGTATTTGGATACACCACTGTGGGCAATCCTTCCAAGCTTGGATGCATCCATTGAACTTTGCAAACACATTCCAAAGTTCTCAGGAATCCAGAGTGTGCTGTATCGTTACGGCGATGACTATTATGTAAAGCTCAACTTCGAGCTGACACGTCGCCAGATTTCAGCAGTCATTCTTGTTATTGCAGAATACGCCAGCCAGATGTTCACCGAAAGCTTCGATGGAGCCTTCCTCTTAGAACACGGCGATGTGATCTGCGAAGACTGCGTAAATGTACTGTCACAGATTTAAATATTGAATAATTCATAGGGATAGTCACTAGTGGCTATCCCCTTTTTTTATTTCACTCCTGCTTGCTACAGCATATCAGCCCAGTCGCGGCGTCAATGATGCCCTTCGGCGCTTCGCGTCATTGACTCCTCGCCTTTGCGCTGATATTTGGTAATCAAGCAGGGGTGAAAATGGGGCTGTGGCGATGCCACATCTGCTACTATGCATCCCAAATTGAGGTTTTGCTGTTTTGGGATGCATTAGAAATAAATTTTTTTGGAGCTATGTATCCCGAAATGCAGTTTTATTCTTTTGGGATGCATAAATCTAGGTATTTTTATAAAAATCCAAACATTTCTGAGTTGAAAATGCATCCCAGAGAAGCATTTCCTTGGTTTGGGATGCATTCACTAGCTAAATTATGCATCCAAAACAAGACTTTACTGATTTTGGGATGCATGAGGTCAAAAAAGTATGCATCCCATTTGCGACTTTTAGTTATTTGGGATGCATAGTAGTTGTTGTGGCTGTGCCACAGTCCCATTTTTATTTGAGCTTGTTTGACAACTATCTGCTAAAAGAGGCTCTGTCAGGGGGCGGCGGAGCCGAGCCGTCAGGCCATGCCCTTGACTGGGGCTCTTGGCAGATAGAATAAGCAAAGCTCAAATAAAAAATAAAGTTTTAGCCAAGAAATTTACAAAGGAAATCCACAAACATTTTCGACACAAAGTAAAGAGGACGCCGGCGGGGCGTCCTCTTCAAAAAGGGAGAATAATGTTATGAAAAAAATGGTTCATCGCTTCTGTCTTGCGATGTAATTATAATACTAAGTTATTATGTTGGAACAATGATGAATATGTGAATAAAATTGTAAAAGAAAAAGATTATTTGTGAATTGCTTACCATTATTTTGGTGTGAGGGAATAGGGTAAATAATATAACTTTTGGGCATGAAAAAAGGACCTAAACGGTAGGTCCCTTTCATATCGTAAAACCCAAATACATTTATAACTCATATGCGCATATCTATCATGGTACCAGAAGTAGGGTAGACCAGACTTTCAAGTGATGGTGCATTCATATCGATGCCTTCAGTTAAAAGCTGCGCCTGTCCCTCCATGACATCTAAGGTCTTACCAAGCATTGCTGTCCCCACAGCGGTAAGTAACTTGTTTTGACTTAAACTCATAGAAAGCTCTGATATATCCATAATAAGCGCCTCCCCTAAAAAAGACTACGCTTTTTTAACTCACCTAAAATTCTAACATGACTTGTTCACAAATTGGTGCCAAACTGTGACTAAATTGTGAACAAACTGTGAATTATGGATAATATTGAACATTTAATAGCAAAATCTATCTGATATCGAAGGACGAGTTGAAAATTAGAGTGGATAACACGGAAAAATACCGAAATATTCATATTTTTTTCATTCTTGTTTCATATTTTACATATTTAAAAATTAGTCTAGAATTACTATAATTATAGTTACATTAGTATGATTTCATGGAGAAACTATGTCCTTATTAAACCTGAATCTTAGTGACCCTCTTATGAAGGCGCTGAAAGCTGTAAATTCAATAGCAGGAAAATCTTTGACTGAAGAAGATTTGCGAAGGCAGCGTTCAGCCATGGAACTAGCAGGTAGACTGGCGGCTCCAACAGGAGGTGTAACACTGGAACCATTTCAGGTGGGGGAGATTCCATGTGAGTGGGTGAAGCCGGATTTGGCACATAACCCACAGTATGTGATTCTCTATGCACATGGAGGTGGCTACACCTGTGGCGGTTTGGCCTATGCCAGAATATTGGCAGCTAAGCTTGCTGTATCTACAGGCTTCTCCGTGGTTTCCTTTGAATACAGGCTTGCTCCGGAGAATAAGTTCCCGGCAGCCCTGGAGGATGGAAATCAGGTATGGGATTATCTAATAGAAAAAGGTTATAAGAATGACCGAATTCTTTTGGCAGGTGATTCTGCCGGTGGCAACCTGATGGTTTGCCTCACCCAGAGAATTCTGATGGAGGGAAATGACCCTCCAAGAATGTTGTTATTGTTTAGTCCATGGACTGACATGACGGCAAAATCAAAATCTTATCAACAGTATGATGGCAAGGATCCAATCCTCACAAAGCATTATGTAGAATCTGTGAGAGATGCAGTGATTGGAGAGGATGCAGAACCATCAGACCCAATATATTCGCCGATTTTTGGTGAATTTAAGCATTTTCCACCTACGCTTGTGCAGGTTGGGAAAACGGAAATACTATACGAAGACAGTGCCTCCCTTGTGAAGCAGATTCAGAAGGTTGGGGGCAAAGCAAAACTGGACGTAGAAAAGGATGGATGGCATGTGTACCAGCAGATGCCTCTCCCAGTGGCAAGTCGTGCAATGCGCAGACTCGCAGACTATGTTTCAGATGAAATATATAAAAATTAAGTGAGCTGATAACTAACAAGCTCTTAGGTTTCTGAATGAAGCATTCTATTGCTGAATGAAGAAACACTAAGGCTTGTGAGTGTAATCAGCGGACTAAGAGGTTATATGGCAAGAGATAATTGGTATAAAGTTGATAATGTTGCGAAGGTCTTTCTAGCCACAGCGGCTAAGCGAGACACTCGAACCCTGAGGGTTAGCTGTACACTCTGGGAAGATATAGATCCAGAGCTTTTACAACAGGCTGTGGAGTCAGCGATTCAGCTTCGCCCACAGTTTCATGTGCGAATTCGTCGAGGTATTTTTTGGCACTACATGGAGGATACGGACCTTCAGCCTATAGTTGAAAAGGAGCATGGACGTGTTTGCCCATCTCTTTATCACCCGGGCAGAATGATGCTCCATTATAAAGTAACTTATTATCACAAAAGAATTAATCTTGATTTGTTCCACGCAATTTCAGATGGAACAGGAGCATTAGAGTTTCTAAATATTATTGTTTTTGATTATTTGAAGCTTAAATATCCTGATGAGCTTGAAGAGTTAAATATTCACTCAGGTGCGTCCTATGATGATTTGAATCAGGATAGTTATCGCCAGTTTTTTGGAAATTTATCTTTGAAAGCATCGGCTTTAAAGGTGGCTTATCATCCTAGTGGCTTGAAGCTTCCATATGATCAGCTTCAGTTCTTCGAGATTCAGGTGCCAACAGAGGATATTCTTCCAAAAGCTAAGGAAATCGGCGTTGGTATGACCAGCTACATTGGTGCAAAGCTTATGATGGCAATAAAAGAAGATATGCCTCCACGTAAAAAGCATATGCCAATCAATGTGTCTATGCCTGTAAATCTTAGAAATTATTATCCAAGTCAGACTTCAAGAAACTTTTTCAATAACGTAAATGTGGCACATACATTTACAGAAGAGATTTCCTTTGAAGATTTGGCAAAGGAATTTGACGGCAAGCTTAAGGAAAGCCTGACAGAAGAAAATATTAAAAAGCAGATGGATAACTTTGAGACCATGGAATACTTTATTCCGGTAAGAGCAGTGCCACTGTTTATTAAGCAGATGGTTGTGCGTTATGGTTCAAAGATTATGGATAAAAAGGTGTCAGTTGTTCTTTCAAATCTGGGAGTGCAGCGACCACCGGAGGAGCTTATTCCAAAGATTAAAAATTATAATGGTTTCTGTAGCTCATCAAATCTCTTTGTTGTTATGAGCAGCTACAACGGAAAGATGACCCTCGGAATCAGCTCACCATATTCAAATACAAAGGTAGTAAAAAGCTTCGTTAGAGGCCTCAGTGAGGAAGGCATGAAGATTACTGCTTATGCAACGGAGGTGATTCGCTAATGAAGAATTGTCCATATTGTAAGATTGATGTTGGAGGAAATTTAAAGAAATGCCCATTGTGCCAGAGCCGTCTGGTAGGTGAGGATGAGGAAAAATATTTCCCAACACAGTTAAGATTAAAGTTCCAGTCATTTTTCTTTAAGCTACAGCTATTCATTGTGTGTATAGTGATTATTTCCGCACTATGGCTGGATTACATATTCAAGCTTCCATTCGGAAAATATGGTGGATTCCATTGGAGCTTACTGATATTGATGTGGCTCTTTGCCTTTGAATTCAGTATCATTCATGTCTTTAAAAAGGGTATGGATGCCTCTAGAATCCTGTCCATAGTGGTGGTAATAGTAATGGCGATGGTAGCTGTTACAGCCTATTACTTTGGATATCTGATGTTTGTTTTATATTGGGTTATACCAATTATGGTTATGTGCACAATTGTTGCCAACTTTGTGCTGTGCATGGTGGATAAAAGTGGTAACGCGATGGTATATCTGTTGACAGATTTACTTGTGGGAATTATTCCATACTTTGTGTGCATAACATTAAAGAAGGATTGCCCAATCGAGTGGATGATTTGTTTACTTGTAAGCTTCATTATTTTTGTGGGAGCAATAATTTTTAAGGGGAGAGAAGTCGTTGGTGAAATCCAGCGAAGGCTGAGTGTTTAGGCGGATATTTTTGACAGCGTAAGTAGTGCTACTCGACGGAGGTTATTGCATGAATACCGGAGATAGAATACCTGATAAGAGAAAATATTTATTAGAGAACTTTGGAAGGGCAATGCAGGAAGGCTGGCTGGAGGTATACTATCAGCCTATCATCCGTGGCTCTAGTGGAAGAGTATGTGGTGAGGAAGCTCTTGTACGCTGGGACGACCCTGTCCTCGGTGTGCTTAATCCTGCTGAATTTATTCCTATTCTTGAATCTGTTAATTTGATTGACAGACTGGATCTTTATGTATTGGAGCAGGTTCTCGCAAAACTTGATAAATTTAAGGAAATGGGATTGTACAGAGTAGTTCATTCTGTAAATTTCTCTCAGATAGACTTTTTCTCTTCAGATATAGTAGCAGAGGTAAAACAGCGTGTGGATGCTTCATCGGTCCCGCCTTCACTTATAGCTATTGATGTTATTGAAAGCGCATGCAGTACAAGAGATGAGGCTGTTTTATCTAAGTTAGACCAGTTCCAAAAGCTTGGATTCCAGGTTTGGATGGATGACTATGGGAATGGAGATTTCTCTCCAATTCTTCTCCAGCAGATAAATTTTGATTTGCTGAAAATAAATATGAATCTTGTTAGTCAGGTTCGCACCAGTAAGAGCGCCAAGGTTATTATCACAGAGCTTGTAAGACTTGCGATGGCTCTTGGTATAGAGGTGGCAGCAGAGGGTGTTGAGGACGATGACGAGGCTGAGTTCTTAAAAGAGATTGGCTGTGTAAAGCTTCAGGGCTTCTATTATTGCAAGCCAGTATCTTTATCAGATATTTTGACCAGATATAAGAATGGTACACAGATAGGCTTTGAGAATCCAGATGAGCGTGAATACTATACAGCAGTTGGTCATGTCAGCCTGTATGACCTGGCTTTTACCAATAACGATGAAAATGGTATGGTAGATTACTTTGACACTCTGCCTATGGCCATTTTGCAGGTTAATTCCGAGGAGATTTCACTGCTTCGTTGTAATGCTAACTTTAGGAAATTCTGTAACGCAAACTTTACTGACAAGAGGGGGGTGACGACCTATCATTTTAAAGGCTCAGATAAATTAGTGGGCTTTTATGCAATGACAGAGGTGCGTCAGTGTGGTATAGACGGAAAAAGAAGGATTATTGATGAGCGTACTAAAAATGGAAAGACAGTTGAGTTGCTTATCAACAAGATTTCCGATGACCCTGTTACAGGTATGGCAGCTGTCGCTGTTGTAATTCTTTCTGTTACTGAAAGACCGGGAAACTTAGATGACCTGAGCTATAACTACATTGCAAGAGCTTTGGCTGAGGACTATATAAAGCTTTACTTTGTAGATATGGAAACGGACGAATATACCGAGTATGCTTCTGATGGTAAGAATCGAGACATAACAGCTATTAGACGTGGACAACAGTTCTTCGATGTGCCTGAAGATGAAAGATATAAATTTATCTATAAGGAAGACAGGGCAAGATTTATTGATTCGTTTACAAAAGAACAGATAACACATGATTTGAACAAATACGGAAAGTACACCATTACTTATAGGACTCTAATGAATGGTGAACCTAAATATGTAAATCTTAAGGCGGTACGTGTAAGAACAGATAATAGGCATATAATTATCGGTATAAGTGATGTTGATGCTCAGACACGAGAGCAGGAGGCTTTCCAGAGAATAAAGGAGGAACGAATAACCTTTAATAGAATTGCTGCATTGTCCAGTGATTTTATAAATATTTATAGTGTGGATCCTAACACTGGATTCTATGAAATTTTCAAGATGAATCCTGAAAATATGCAATATGAGCTTGATCCAGAAGGTGGGGATTTCTTCAAAGATAGTAGAGAGAGATTTAAGAAAATTGTCTATGAAGAGGATGTAGATGCTCTTATGAAAATCTTTACAAAGGAAAATATCATAGCATCCATCAAGGAACAAGGCCTATTTACCTACACATGCAGAGTTAAGAGGATTAACGGTGGTTTGAGATATGTAACTATGAAGACAGCCCTTTTGGAAGAGCTTGATGGTCCACATCTTATCTTTGGTCTTATCAATGTTGATGAGCAAGTTCGAAAGGAAAAAGAATACGCTGAAAAGGTTTCAGAAGCCGAGGATAAGGCTATTCGAGACGAGCTTACAGGTGTTAAAAATAAGCACGCTTATGCAATAGCCGAGGAAGAATTCAATGTTAGAATTGAGGCTAAAAGAGCAAATGACTTTGCATTGGTGGTATGCGATTTGAATGGTCTGAAGGATGTAAACGATAACTTTGGACATCAGACTGGAGACCAGTTTATCAAGGACGGCTGTAAGATAATCTGTACAGTATTTTCTCATAGTCCTGTATACAGAATCGGTGGCGATGAGTTTGTTGTTATAGTTCAAGGCGCAGATTATGGAAATCTTGACAAGCTTCTTGAAAACATGGAGAAGGTAAACAATCGAAATGCCAAGAAAAAAGAGGTTACCATAGCTGTTGGCGTTGCCAAGTTTGATGGACAAAGAGAGATGAGCGAGATTTTTGATGCTGCTGACGCTGAGATGTACCTTAATAAAAAGCGTATGAAAAAAGGTGAGCCGACACATCACTAAAGTGATTGACAAAGTTTTAACAATGCACTATGATAGTAAACAGTAGAAAATAATTGGGGCGAACCCCGTAGAGGAGGATTTTGTGATGAGCGAATTCAACAATTTAAAGCTTGAGGTTGCAGACGAGATTGCAGTACTTACTATTGCACGTCCAGCAGCACTTAATGCACTTAACAGCGAGACTCTTGATGAGTTAAACGTTGCACTTACAGAGATCGAGGCTAGAGACGACGTAAAGGTTCTTATTCTTACAGGTGGTCCTGATAAGAAGGACAATGCATTTAAGTCATTTGTTGCTGGTGCAGATATTTCTGAGATGGTTAACTTCACAGCAGCTGAGGCACGTGCTTTCGGTATGAGAGCATCAGTTCCTTTCTTCAAGCTTATGAATATGAGACAGGTTACAATTGCAGCTGTTAACGGCTTCGCACTTGGCGGCGGTTGCGAGATTGCTATGGCTTGTGATATTCGTATCGCTTCAGAGAATGCTACATTTGGTCAGCCAGAGACAGGTCTTGGTATCATCCCTGGTTTCGGTGGCACACAGAGACTTGCTCGTCTCGTAGGCATGGGACGTGCTAAGGAGCTTATCTTCACATGCGATTCTATCGATGCTAACGAGGCATACAGAATCGGTCTTGTAAACAAGGTTGTAGCTTGTGAGGAGCTTATGGACACAGCTAAGGCTATGGCTAAGAAGATTGCTTCTAAGGGAAGCTATGCAGTATCTATCGCAAAGGCTGCTATCAACAACGGATACGATATGGACATCAAAAACGCAGTTGAGATGGAGGCTAACCTCTTCGGAATCACATGTTCTACACATGATAAGGCTGAAGGAATGGGCGCTTTCCTTGAGAGAAGAGCTGCAAATCTTACAGATTTCTAATTTATCGCAATTTTGACCCCTCGCAAGAGGGGTCTTTTTTTACGCCACTTTACCTTGATAAATTATCCATAAACAGTTAAAATACTTAAGATTAGGTGGATTATAAATTCTTATAGGAGAAAATATGAATTACGACTATTACTACACCGACGATGTGGAAAGAGAAATTAAGAATCTTCAGAATGGAAATGGCCGTCCTTCTAATTATGGATTAGCTATTGCCTCATTGATAATGGGAATAGTTTCATTGGTCTTTTTCCTATTTCTTTTAAATATTGTTTCAGCTATAGTGGCTATTATTTTTGGAATCATCTTCCTTATTAACACAAATTCAGGAGCAAAGGGCAGAGGTCTTGCAGTAGCAGGAATCATCACATCCCTTCTTTCTATTGTGTTATGTATTGGAAGCTATGTGCTTATATTCCAGAATGCTGATAACATCAGCAGGATGTTTGAAAATGAGCTTCAGAATAACAATTCTCCATTTTATTACTATGAGGATAATGGAGATGATTCAGACTTATTCAAAGATTTTGATGGCATAGAGGATTTCTATAACAATTTAGAGGAAAATCCCGATGATTTAGAGGATTTTCTTAAGGAAAAGGATGACACACTATAATTTTGATGAAAGCATGAGGGCCTAACCAACCTTCATTCTTTACATATAAAAATAAGGATTAGGTGACGAGAAAGCCTAGTCTCACAGAAAGGAATTACTTTATATGTACAACAAAGTAGACGCAAGTTTAAATTTTGTTGAGCGCGAAAAGCAGGTGCTCAAGTTCTGGAACGAGAATGACATCTTCCAGAAGTCAATGGATTCAAGAAAAGAGGGAGAGACATACACATTCTATGATGGCCCTCCAACAGCAAACGGCAAGCCTCACATCGGTCATGTTGAGACTCGTGCCATTAAGGACATGATTCCTAGATACCAGACAATGAAGGGCAAGTTCGTTCCTCGTAAGGCTGGTTGGGATACACATGGTCTTCCAGTAGAGCTTGAAGTTGAGAAGCTTCTTGGTCTTAACGGAAAAGAGCAGATTGAAGAATACGGTATGGAGCCTTTCATTAAGCAGTGTAAGGAATCCGTATGGAAATACAAGGGTATGTGGGAGGATTTCTCTGGAACAGTTGGTTTCTGGGCAGATATGGACAATCCTTACATCACATATGATGACAATTTCATCGAGTCTGAGTGGTGGGCACTTAAGACAATCTGGGACAAGAAACTCCTTTACAAGGGATTCAAAATCGTTCCTTATTGCCCTCGTTGTGGTACTCCACTTTCAGCACAGGAGGTTGCTCAGGGCTACAAGACAGTTAAGGAGCGCTCAGCAATCGCACGCTTCAAGATTAAGGGAGAGGATGCATTCTTCCTCGCATGGACAACAACTCCATGGACACTTCCATCAAACCTTGCACTTTGCGTAAACCCAGTAGAGACTTACGTTCGTGTTAAGGCAGCAGATGGCTATACATATATTCTCGCAGAGGCACTTGCTGATAAGGTACTTGGCAAGCTTGCAAAGGAAGAAGGAGAGAAGGCTTACGAAGTTCTTGAGACTTATAAGGGAACAGACCTTGAGTACAAGGAATACGAGCCACTTTTCGAGTGCGCTGGCATTGCAGCAGAGAAGCAGCACAAGAAGGCACACTTCGTAGTATGCGATGATTACGTTACTATGTCAGATGGTACTGGTATCGTTCATATTGCTCCTGCATTTGGTGAGGATGATGCTAAGGTTGGCCGTAAGTACGACCTTCCATTCGTTCAGTTCGTAGATGGCAAGGGTGAGCTTACAGCGGAGACACCATACGCTGGTCAGTTCGTTAAGGATGCAGATCCAAACGTACTTAAGGACCTTGATGCTAAGGGACAGCTCTTCGAAGCACCTAAGTTCGAGCACGAGTATCCACACTGCTGGAGATGCGACACTCCACTTATCTACTATGCTAGAGAATCATGGTTCATCAAGATGACAGAGGTTAAGGATGACCTGATTAAGAATAATAACACTGTAAATTGGATTCCAGATTCAATCGGTAAGGGACGTTTCGGAGATTGGCTTGAGAATGTTCAGGACTGGGGTATTTCACGTAACCGTTATTGGGGAACTCCACTTAACATCTGGGAGTGCCCAGACTGTGGTAAGCAGATTTCAATCGGAAGCCGCAAGGAATTAGCAGAGCTTTCAGGACGTGCTGATGCAGAGACTATCGAGCTTCACCGTCCATACATCGATGAGGTTACATGCACATGTCCTGAGTGTAAGGGCACAATGAAGCGAGTACCAGAGGTTATCGACTGCTGGTTCGATTCAGGTGCTATGCCATTCGCTCAGCATCACTATCCATTTGAAAATAAGGAAGTATTTGAGCAGCAGTTCCCTGCTAAGTTTATTTCAGAGGCTGTTGACCAGACTCGTGGTTGGTTCTACTCACTTATGGCAGAGTCAACACTTCTCTTCAACAAGGCTCCTTATGAGAACGTAATCGTACTTGGTCATGTTCAGGATGAGAATGGTCAGAAGATGTCTAAGTCTAAGGGCAACGCTGTTGATCCATTCGATGCACTTGAGAAGATGGGCGCTGATGCAATCAGATGGTACTTCTACACATCTTCAGCACCATGGATTCCAAAGAGATTTGGTGAGAATGCAGTTATGGAAGGCCAGAGAAAGTTCCTTGGAACACTTTGGAATACATACGCTTTCTATATCTTATATGCAAATATTGATGAGTTTGATCCTACAAAGTACGAGCTTGATTTCAGCAAGCTTGCAGTTATGGATAAGTGGATTCTTTCTCGTCTTAATTCAGCAATCAAGGCTGTTGATGAGAACCTTGGTTCATACAAGATTCCAGAGGCAGCACGTGCACTTGATGAGTTCGTAGATGACATGTCAAACTGGTATGTTCGTCGTTGTCGTGACAGATTCTGGGCAAAGGGAATGGAGCAGGACAAGATTAATGCTTACATGACTCTTTACACATGCCTTAAGGATATTGCACTTGCAGCAGCACCAATGATTCCTTTCATGACAGAGGAAATCTACCAGAACATGGTTCGCTCAGTAGATAAGACAGCTCCAGAGTCTATCCACCTTTGCGACTTCCCAGTTGTAAATGAGCAGTTCATCGATAAGAAGCTTGAGGAAGATATGGATGAGCTTCTTAAGATTGTTGTTCACGGACGTGCTTGCCGTAACACAGCTAATATCAAGAATCGTCAGCCAATTGGCCAGATGTACATCAAGGCTGAGCATGAGCTTGATGAGATGTATGTTTCAATCATCGAGGATGAGCTTAACGTTAAGAAGGCTACATTCACAGATGATGTTTCATCATTCACATCATACAGCTTCAAGCCACAGCTTCGTACAGTAGGACCTAAGTATGGCAAGTTCCTTGGTGGCATCCAGAAGGCACTTTCTAGCCTTGATGGAAACGCAGCTTATGCAGAGCTTAAGGCAAATGGGGTATTAAGATTGCCTGAGGTTGATGCATCTATCGAGCTTGCAGAGGAAGATTTACTTATTTCTATGGCTCAGACAGAGGGCTTTGTAGCAGACGGCGACAACTACGTTACAGTAGTTCTTGATACAAACCTTACAGAGGAGCTCCTTGAGGAAGGTTTTGTACGTGAAATCGTATCTAAGATTCAGACAATGCGTAAGGAAGCAGATTTCGAGGTTATGGACAGAATCACAGTTTCTTACGAATCATCTGATAAAATAAAGGACATATTTGAGAGAAATAAAGACGTTATCATGGGTGAGGTTCTCGCAGACGAAATCGTTGTTGGCGGTTCTGGATCTCACACAAAAGAATGGAATATTAATGGAGAAAAGGTAACATTATCTGTAACTAGACAATAAACTTAAGATAGTCTGTAGGTGACAATCTCTTAGTGTTGCACAGCGAGACATGTTAGTCGAGCGGAGCAATATCTAAGGATTGTCTCCGTAACAGGCGTGCTACTGTGTGGAGGGGTAGAGTTTATGAAGAGACAGATGCCTAGCACAAAAGAATTAGAGCGTGAGATTAAGGACCGTGTAAAGTCTATGTTCCGTAAGGACTTTGAGGAGGCTACCAAGGAGGAGATTTACCGCGCCTGCGCCGAAGTTGTTAATGACGTGGTAATCGACAACTGGCTCACCACCCAAAAGGAATTCACCAAGCAGGACCCTAAGTGTGTTTACTACATGTCAATGGAGTTTCTGATTGGTCGACTTCTTGGTAATAACATGATTAACATGCGTGGTTATACAGAAGTCATGGATGCTCTTGCTAATCTTGGAGTAGATATAAACCTTATCGAGGATCAGGAGCCAGATCCTGCCCTTGGAAATGGTGGTCTTGGTCGTCTCGCAGCTTGCTTTTTAGATTCACTTGCAACCTTGCAGTATCCAGCCTATGGCTGTGGTATCAGATATCACTACGGTATGTTCAAGCAGAAGATAGAAGATGGATTTCAGCAAGAGGTGCCTGATGATTGGCTCCAGACACGCTATCCATTTGAGCTTGAGCGTACAGAGTACGAGTTTGAGGTAAAATTTGGCGGGTGGGTTCGCTATGAGAACCAGCCAGACGGCACCACCAAATATATCCATGAGGGCTACAATTCTGTCCTTGCCACACCATACGATATGCCTATTACAGGCTTCGATAATGGTATGGTTAATACTCTTATGATTTGGGACGCCAAGCCAAAGGAAGTATTTAGACTTCAATCCTTTGATCGTGGCGATTACAGCAAGGCTGTTGAGGATATGAATCTGGCTCGCAACCTTACTGAGGTTCTTTATCCTAATGATAATCACATTCAGGGTAAGGAGCTTAGATTAAAGCAGCAGTACTTCTTTGTATCAGCTTCTCTTCAGCGTGCAATCGCAAAATACTTGCGTTTTCACAATGATATTATGCGTCTGCCAGAAAAGGTAGTATTCCAGATGAATGATACGCACCCTACACTGACAGTTGCTGAGCTTATGCGACTTTTGATGGATGAGCATGGTCTCGGTTGGGACGATGCCTGGGAGGTTACCACTCATTGCGTAGCCTACACAAACCATACCATCATGGCAGAGGCTCTTGAGAAATGGCCAGAGGATATTTTCAAAGGCCTGTTACCTCGTATCTACATGATAGTTGAAGAAATCAATCGTCGTTTCTGCGAGGAAATCAGAGCAAAGTTCCCAGGCGATGAAGAAAAGGTTCACCGCATGGCAATCCTTGCTGATGGTCAGGTAAAAATGGCTCACATGGCTATCTGTGCCGGCTTCTCAGTAAACGGTGTTGCTGCTCTTCATACAGAGATTTTGAAGAATGTTTCTCTTCATGATTTCTATGAGATGTATCCAGAGAAGTTTAATAACAAGACCAATGGTATCACCCAGAGAAGGTTCCTTATGCACGGCAATTACAAGCTGTCTGACTGGGTAATCAAGAAAATTGGTCGTGGCTGGATTACAGATCTTTCTCAGATGGAGAAGCTTACTATGCTTCTTGATGACAAGAAGTCGCTTCAGCAATTTATGGAAATTAAGCTGGAGAACAAGAAGCGACTTGCAAAATATATATTTGATCACAACGGCATCGTAGTTGACCCTAACTCAATCTTTGACGTTCAGGTTAAGAGACTTCATGAGTACAAGCGTCAGCTTCTAAATATTTTGCATGTAATGTATCTGTACAATCAGATTAAAGAGAATCCAGAGATGGAGTTTTATCCAACAACCTTTATCTTTGGAGCAAAGGCATCTGCAGGTTATGAAAATGCCAAGCTTATCATTAAGCTTATCAACAATGTAGGTGCAGTAATTAATAATGATAAATCTATAGATAATAAGCTTAAGGTTGTATTTATCGAGGATTACCGGGTTTCTAATGCTGAGTGGATTTTTGCAGCAGCAGATGTTTCAGAGCAGATTTCTACAGCATCAAAGGAGGCTTCTGGTACCGGTAATATGAAGTTTATGCTTAATGGTGCAGTCACAATTGGTACTATGGATGGTGCCAACGTGGAGATGTATCAGGAGCTTGGAGGAAAGGATATTTTTATCTTCGGTATGAGTTCTGATGAGGTTATCGCCCACGAGAAGAATCATGACTACAACCCTGTTGATGAGATGAACAAGAATCCTCATATTCAGAAGGTTCTGTCTCAGCTTGTTAACGGCAATTACAGCATAGACAACCCAGAGTTGTTCAGACCTATCTACAATTCACTTCTAAATACAGAGTGTACTGAGAGGGCTGATACATACTTCGTTCTTAAGGATTTCGCTTCTTACTGTGAAGCACATGAGAAGATTCAGGAAGCCTATAAGGACAGAGAAAAGTGGGCAAAGATGGCTCTTTCTAATGTTGCTCACGTTGGAAAGTTCTCTTCAGACAGAACTATCCAGGAGTATGTAGATGATATCTGGCATCTGGATAAGCTTGAGCTTAAATAGAATATTGGAGACTTAAAATGAATCAGAACAATACTGACAGAAGAAGATATATTCCATGGATTTTTCTGCCAACCATCGTTGCAATACTTATTCAGACAGCAGTATCTATAATGGCACTGGAGTTTTATATAGTTGCAGGGATGTGCAATTATACTGGTAGCGATTATACAAGCTTTATTATCCAGGTAATAAATACATATTCAAATGGCGACGGAGTAGCCTGGACATCTGTTATGTATGCAGCAGTTACTGCATTTATTGCCTTTTTGGTTTATAAAAAGCAGTACAGAGATGGCAAGCTTTCAGGCCTTTCAGGTAAATCAAATAATATGCCACTTACAATCGCAGGCCTTCTGCTTTTTGCAGTAAGTATGCAGTATGTGACAGTGTATCTTATGAATTCACTGGCTTCAGCATTTCCTTCATGGCTGGAAGAGTATGAGGAGCTTATGGAGTCTGCAGGAATTAGCACCAGCATGACACCAATCATGATTGTGTATGCTATCATCTTAGGACCTGTTTGTGAGGAGCTATTATTCAGAGGCCTTACCTTCTTTGCTGCCAAAAAGGTTATGCCAGTTTATTATGCAATTCTGATTCAGGCTATAATGTTTGGCGCATTCCACATGAACAAGCTTCAGGGAGTATACGCCTTTGTATTAGGCTTAGGTTTAGGATACATAATGTACCTTTACGACAGTCTTGTAATTACAATAATTATTCATATCCTGTTTAATTTTATCGGTACAATCTGTGCAGATTATCTGCCAGTTGGAGGAGATGGACTTTTTTCATTCTTCTTCTGTACATTAGGCGCACTTGTAGCTGCATATTTTTCAATTATCTGTTTGAAAAAAGCTTCTGCAGTAGTTAATAATGATGGTAATATTGCCGATATATAATTACACGGACGAGGATCATAGAGACCAGGAAGGCCTAAAGGTTTTCCTGGTTTTTTCTTTTATTTGAGGTACAGTGCCACCTGAAATAAGAGAGTCTATGGGGCAGAAAAAGGACTTTCTTCTTTTAACGCTATTTGGTTTTTAAAAAGGAGGAAAGCGAATGGTAATTAACAATTCTGAGGTTTCTATGGCCTCAACCACTAGCTACACTAGTGGAATGCGTCTCACTGTTCAGTCAGAGACAAAACCCGTCTTTAATCTGAAGGAAATTAATCTTTTGGGGGATGAACTTCAGGCAGAGGAAACTGAAAAGGAGGAAAAGACAGAAGCGGTTGATAACAATGAGATCAAAATCGACACGCCCAGCAAGATAAGGCTGAAGACAATTGAATATCTTCTAAAGATGTTCATGCTGGGAAGGTATTTTGATGAGGACTCTGAATTTGGACGTATGCTTCGGGAAATTTATGGTGAAGGCGATGATTATGGCGATTATAGCATTTCAGGAAATCAGCCTACATTTGTGCAGACCACCACGGTATCCTACGAGCACTGGGAGAGTCAGAGCGTGGAATACTCTTCAACTGGTACGGCTGTCACCGCTGACGGCAGAAAGCTAAACTTCAATTACAGCTTTGCACTTTCGGATTCCTTTGTGGAGAAGTATGAGAATGTTAGCACAGCCCTTAGAAATTGTGTTGACCCACTTGTAATCAATCTTGACGATTGTCCAACATCTATTGATAATCAAACCTTCTTCTTCGATTTAGACGGGGACGGAGAGGAGGATGAGATTCATAATCTTGGCAAGGGCTCAGGCTTTTTGGCACTGGATAAGGATGACGATGGTTTTATCAAAAATGGTCTTGAGCTGTTTGGGGCAAGAACTGGAGATGGATTTGGCGAGCTGGAGGAGTACGATTCAGATAAGAATGGCTGGATTGATGAGAACGACCCAGTGTTTGCAAAGCTAAGAATCATGACCATTAATGAGAAAGGAGAGCAGGAGCTGTATGGGCTGAAGGAGTCTGATGTGGGTGCAATATTCCTTGGCAGACTGGATACTCAGTTCATCCATCGAAGTGATAACTACGATGCAAATGCAGTCACCCGCAAATCTGGCATGTATCTTCATGAAAGTGATGGTCGTGCAAGTGGTGTGCAACATGTAGACTTTATCACCTAATTTATTTATAATAATTCAAGATGTATTTGGGAGAATTAATGTATTATGAAATTGGGTGGTAATAAAATTAAATTCAAAAGCAACGGTGCACTTGTCATTGCGGCAGGTTGCACTGTTGCTTTTATGTTTTTAACCACCATTATCAGCTTCGTTTTATACCAGCAGCGAATGCACGAAGCCAATAATCTTCTTAAGGAAGCCAAGTATAGCCAGTATGATTCCTATGTGGTGCTGATTTCCTCAGATGACAGGAGCGATTTCTGGCAGAATGTATATCAGTCAGCCAGCGAATACGGTAGAGAGAATGGCATTTATGTTGATATGATTTCTGACAACGTGGATGTTAACTACAGCAAGACTGAGCTTCTGGAGATGGCTATTGAATCAGGCTGTGATGGCATTATGTTGGAGGGAGATGATTCTCCTGAGACAGCAGAGCTTCTTACTAAGGCATACTCTGCCCATATCCCAGTTATTACCCTTGAAACAGATATTGCATCAGAAAGTCGTGTCAGCTATGTAGGCGTAAACAATTACACTATTGCCAATCTTTACGCTGATGCCATCAAGAAAAATCTTGTAAAGCAGAAGCACGTTATGGTGATTGCCAATAGTCTTTATGATGAGGCTACCTTAAATACCTTCATCAACAATATTCAGGAGTCCTTTTCCGACGAGGAGCTTCCTAACGGGCCTCTTGAATTTGAGATAAGAAGAATTGAAAGCACAGATGTTTTTGCGACAGAGGAATATATCCAGAATCTGTTCCAAAAGAATGAAATACAGCCAGTGGTAATCTGTCTTGATGAGCTTTCTACAGAGAGCTTCTATCAGGCTATGATTGATTACAATAAGGTTGGTCAGATACTGCTTTTCGGAAACTATGAGTCACAGTCCATATACACTGGAATCAAGCAGGGTGTTATCAAAAGCACAGTTACCATGAATGCATCCAGCATGGGTGAGGCTGCTGCAAAGGCTTTTATAGAGTATCGACAGACAGGACATGTTTCCGACTATATCAATGTTGAGCCTGAGATTATTGACGGTAATAACATTGAGTCATATCTGGAGGAGGTGGAAGATGCAAACAATTAGATCCCTCTCCCTCAGAAAAAAGATGATTATAGTTTTCTGTCTGCCTATTATTTTGCTTTTCATGGTAAATATAGTTTTATACATGGGTACGGACAGAATGTTGAAATCTCTAAATGAGGTTTACGCCAGCAACAATTCCCTCAATGAGCTTACTACAGCGTTGGATGGTCTTCACAGTGCAACAATCGTGTACCTTGGTACCAAGACCAGTAATGCTTTGGAGGAATACTATATTGCAGAGCAGAATTACAGCGATCTCCTAAAAAATTTGGATGACAATAATGATGTAAACGATAGCAGAGTGCTGGAGCGTAATATCCTAAAGCTTTCTGCAAATTATTTGGAGCTGACAAATCACGCTGTTGAAAGTAAGCGTGGTGGAAATGTAGAGAAGTACAAGAGCTATTATGAGGAAGCTACCAGAGTTTATCGCTACATCGATTCGAATATAACAAGCCTTAATAATCAGCAGTTTATCAACAACTCAAAATCCTACAGCACAATGATGTCTGCCTTGCAGACTCTTGAAGAGTTGAATATTTTGACCCTGATTATTATCGGAGTGGCGAATCTGTCCTTCGTCGTTTTGATTGCATCAACAATTACCAGCCCACTTGTAAAGCTGGCTCAGGCGGCAAACAGTGTGTCCCATGGTAATTTCGATGTTGCGCTTCCAGCTGTAATCAATAATGATGAGGTCGGCGTTGTGACCCGTGCCTTCTATAAGATGGTGGTTTCACTGAAGGCATACATCACCAAGCTTACCGAGTCTATGGAGACCGAGCGAAAGCTTAAGGAAAATGAGCTGATTATGGCAAACCACATTAAGGATGCTGAGCTGAAATATCTTCAGTCACAGATTAATCCTCATTTCCTTTTTAATACGTTGAACGCAGGTGCTCAGCTTGCCATGATGGAAGGGGCAGACCGCACCAGTGAATATATGCATAATGTGGCTAATTTCTTCCGTTACAACATCAAGAAAAATAAGGATGTGGTAACTCTTAAGGAGGAGATTGAGCTTGTAGATATCTATATTTACATCATCAATGTTCGTTTCGCTGGAGAGATTCAGTTTGAAAAGAATATAGATGAGAGTCTGCTTGGGGTAAAAATACCAAGTATGATACTCCAGCCTATTGTTGAAAACAGTATCAACTATGGTGTTAGAAATATTGAATGGAATAAGAAAATCAGCCTTTCTGTCTATGAATTAGGCGATTATATCTGCGTCAGCATCAAAGACAATGGAATTGGAATGACAAATGAGACCATCACCAAAATTCTTGAGGGCAGTTACGAGGGCAATCCTCAAAAGTCTGATTCAAATGGAGTTGGACTTGCAAACTGCATCGAGCGCTTAAATATTTTTTATGAGCGGGATGATGTACTGGATATTATTTCAGAAGGAGAAAATAAGGGTACAGAGACTATTCTGTATCTTCCGGGGTTAGAAGATGTATAAAGTAATGTTAGCGGACGATGAGGGAATCGTCATCGACTCTCTCAAATTCATAATTGAAAAAGAATATGGTAGCCAGTGCGACATCCGCGTTGCCAAAACAGGCCGTCAGGTTATCGAGCTTACAGAGGAGTTCCAGCCAGATATCGCTTTTATGGATATTCAGATGCCAGGTATCAACGGCATCGAGGCTATGCGCGAGATTCGTCGTACCAATAAGCACGTGGTGTTTATTGTAATGACAGCCTACGATAAATTTGATTATGCCAAGGAGGCAATCTCTCTTGGAGTACTGGATTATTTGAATAAGCCTGTCAGCCGGGAGGCGATTCTTGATATCCTCCAGAAGGCTATGGGTAGAATTGATGGAGAACGTACAAAGCGTAGCAATGATTTAAAGGTACGAGAGAAGCTAGAGATAGTTGTTCCTATTATTGAAAACGGTCTTATTCAGGATTTGTTGTTCAAGGAGTATTTTCAAGAAGATATTGATAACTACAAGACTCTTCTTGGCATAGATTGTGATTACGGCTATATGGCCTGCATGACCTTTGGTCGTGAGCTTGTGGGCAACTACATGACAAGTGCTGTTGCGGCATCTATCCAGGCACAGAAATCTTACAAGGAGATACACACAATTACTGAGGATTATATAAAGGGAATTATGGGAAATGTTATGTCAAACAAAATTCCTATTCTCATCCCATGTCACAACGACACTCTTTCCTATAATGAGAGAAATGCGATCGTGGAAAATGCCAGAGTACTTTGCAGAAAGCTGGCAGATCGCTTTGACATGGACTTTAGAGTGGGATTTGGTTCTGTTAAGCCACTTGAAAGAATGTGTGAATCTTACGAAGAAGCTAACTCTGTGTTGATAAGTAACACCAGTCACGTAGCTCATGTGGATGACATGCCTGTTGCATGCCAGTACGAGGAAAATTATCCAATGGATTTGGAGAAACGCCTTTTTGACGAGATTACTCTTGGAAATGTCAGCGAGTCTGTTTCAATTGCCCAGACTTTCTTTGACTGGATGGAAAGCACCTATGCTAACGATAACGATAGTGTTCGCCTGAAATGTCTGGAATTTGTCCTTTGGGCAGAGCATCTTGCATATGAAAAGACAGGTCGTATGTATGAATTTAAAAGTAGAGCAAATTATTTGTCAGAGCTTATGAGTTTAAGCGGTCTTGCAGATGAAAAAATCTGGTTTACCGAAAAGATTAAGGACGCTGCCTTCTGGGTGTCAAACAAGCATGAAGAGCAGTCTATGAGTGCAGTAAATCAGGCAAAGCAGTACATAGATGAGAATTACATGAAGGAGCTTACACTAGATGATGTTTCTCGTGTTGTTAATATCAGCTCTTATTATTTCTCAAAGGTGTTCAAGGAGGAAACAGGAGAAAACTTCATTGATTACCTTACCAAGCTTAGAATAGAGGCTGCAAAGAAGCTTCTTAAAACTACAAACAAGTCTATGAAGGAGATTTCTGCGGAAGTGGGCTATTCAGATCCAAATTACTTCTCACGAAATTTCAAAAAGTATACGGGCAAAACACCTACTGAATATCAAAAACAGTAGATGTTGTAAGAAGGGTGAATTAGGAGAATAACAGGTATGAAGGGTTTTTTGAAGAAGGTGGCAGCATGTCTGTTGATGGGGTGCCTGTTCTGCGGATGTACCACCAAAGCAGGGGAAGCCAAACAGGCACAGCCTGAGGAAGATGAGTTGGAAATTGGAATGTGCTTTGATTCCTTTGTTATAGAAAGATGGGAAAAGGACAGGGACGTTTTTGTTTCCACAGCATCATCACTTGGCGCTACAGTTAATGTGCAGAATGCTAATGGGGATGTGACAAAACAGATTGAGCAGATTCGCTATTTGATAGAAAAGAAAGTTGATTGTATTGTAACCATAGCCATCGATGCAGAAGCACTGACAGATGTAGTAGCAGATGCAAAAAAGGCAGGCATTCCAGTGGTATGCTATGACCGACTTATTGCTAACGTAAATGCGGATTTATATATTTCCTTTGACAACGAGAAGGTTGGAAATATGCTTGGAAGTGCCATAGTCAGCTCAGGAGCAAAAAAGGTCATCATGATTTGTGGACCACTTACAGATAAGAATGTTCCTATGGTAAATCAGGGCTTCACTAAACTGATGAATGCTAATAATGTAGAGATTATTGATACCTATAATTGTGAGGGTTGGAAGGCAGAGCTTGGCGGTGCCTATGTATATGACCATATGGATGTTGTCAGAAATGCTGACGCCATCATGTGTGGAAATGATGATGTTGCCACCTCAGTAATAAAGGCTCTTGCAGTAGCACAGCTTGCAGGAGAGATTCCAGTGGTAGGACAGGATGCAGACCTTCCCGCCTGCCAGCACATTGTTCAGGGCACTCAGCTTATGACAGTTTATAAGCCTGTAGGAAAGCTTGCCGAGGAGGCTGCAAAGCTTTCAGTTCAGCTGGCACAGGGACAGACTCTCAACGTAATGAATAAGATTAATGATGGAGAACACAACATCCCATATGTAGCCATCGAACCAGTTGCAGTTGATAAGGATAATCTCGATGAGGTAATCATCGATGGAGGCTTCCACAGTCGAGAGGACGTATACTTAAATACATTAGACAGTGAAAAGAGCCAGTAGCATAAAATTGCAATTTGGTATCAGGACTAGCACAAAAATGTGCTAGTCCTTTTTTAATCGTAAATACGGAATAGACAAAAATGTGAAGAAAGTGACAACCATTTTCAGAAAGTGAAATGATATATTATCTACAGTAACAAACATAACCTAATTGAAAGGGAGGTTTTTTAGGAAATGAAAAAGAAATTATTAAGTGTACTCTTAACAGGTGCTATGGCAGCTTCTATGTTAGTTGGCTGTGGAACAAGCACAGAGACAACAGATTCAGCTCCAGCAGCAGATGCAGGTGAGGCTACAGAGTCTACTACAACAGCTGGTGGCACAAAGGTTGGTGTAGCAATGCCTACAAAGGACCTTCAGAGATGGAACCAGGATGGTGCTAACATGGAGAAGGAGCTTAAGGCAGCTGGATTTGATGTTGACCTTCAGTACGCTTCAAACGATGTTCAGACACAGGTTTCTCAGATTGAGAACATGATTAACTCAGGATGTAACGTACTCGTAGTTGCAGCTATCGAGGGTTCTTCACTTGGTGAGGCTATGGATATGGCAGCTGAGAAGAACATCCCAGTTATCGCTTATGACCGTCTTATCATGAACTCAGATGCAGTTTCTTACTATGCTACATTTGATAACTACAAGGTAGGTCAGGTTCAGGGTCAGTACATCATCGATCAGCTCGACCTTGAGAACACATCAGATACATTCACACTTGAAATTACAGCTGGTGATCCAGGTGATAACAACGCTGGTTTCTTCTATAACGGTGCTATGGATCTTCTTAAGCCATATATTGAGAAAGGAACACTTGAAGTTAAGTCTGGTCAGGTAGAGTTCGCAGAAGTTGCTACTCCTTCATGGGCTACAGAGACAGCTCAGTCACGTATGGAGACAATCCTTTCTTCTAACTACGCTAGCGATGACCTTGATATCTGCCTCTGCTCAAACGATTCTACAGCACTTGGTGTTGAGAACGCACTTGCAGCAAACTACAAGGGTAAATATCCAATCATCACAGGTCAGGATTGCGATATCGAGAACACAAAGAACATGATCGCTGGAAAGCAGTCTATGTCAGTATTCAAGGATACACGTACACTTGCTTCACAGGTAGTTAAGATGGTAGGTCAGATCCTTAACGGTGAGACAGTAGATGTTAACGATGAGAAGACATACGACAACGGAAACGGAATCGTTCCTTCATACCTTTGCGAGCCAGTATTCGCAGATGCTAACAACTACAAGGAACTCCTTATTGATTCTGGTTACTACACAGAGGATCAGTTAGCAGACTAATTAGATGCTTTCACATCTAAAACCCAAAACAGCTTTATAGGGCAGGGAAACCTGCCCTATATTTAAGGCTAAAACAAAAGAGAATATTTTGAAGAGAATACACTAAGGTTATTCTTTTATAGAAGTTTTATTTATAGGGAGGTAATACAAGTGGGAAAAACAATACTTGAGATGGTCAACATCACCAAAGAGTTCCCAGGCGTAAAGGCCCTTGATAACGTTAATCTTAAGGTAGAAGAAGGTGAGATTCACGCTCTTGTAGGCGAGAACGGTGCTGGTAAGTCTACTCTGATGAATGTATTAAGTGGAATTTACCCATTTGGTTCTTACACAGGCGACATTGTATACAATGGAGAGGTTTGTAAGTTCCAGAAGATTAAGGACTCAGAGGAAAAGGGAATCGTAATTATCCATCAGGAATTAGCCCTTATTCCTTACATGTCAATTGGTGAGAACATGTTCCTTGGTAATGAGCAGGGAAAGAAAGCAGCTATTGATTGGGACAAAACATACGCAGAGGCTGATAAGTATCTGAAGATGGTTGGTCTTTCAGAAAGCAGCCGTGTACTTATAAAAGATATCGGTGTTGGTAAGCAGCAGCTTGTTGAAATTGCGAAGGCACTTGCAAAGCATGCTAAGTTACTTATTCTTGATGAGCCTACTTCATCTCTTAATGAGACAGATTCAAAGGCACTTCTTGATTTACTTCTTGAGTTCAAAAAGCAGGGAATGACATCTATCATTATTTCCCACAAGCTTAATGAGGTTTCTTATGTAGCAGATAAAATCACTGTTATCCGTGATGGTTCTACAATTGAAACGCTTAATAAGACTAAAGATGATATTTCTGAAGACAGAATTATCAAGGGTATGGTAGGTCGTGAAATGACAGACCGTTTCCCAAAGCGTCATGATGTTAAAATCGGCGATATCGCTATGGAGGTTAAGGATTGGACAGTATTCCATCCACAGTTTGCAGAGCGTAAGGTTGTTGATGGTGTATCCATGAACGTTCGTAAGGGTGAGGTTGTTGGTATTGCAGGACTTATGGGTGCTGGCCGTACAGAGCTTGCCATGAGTATCTTTGGTAAGGCTTATGGAACAAACATCTCAGGACAGCTTTTCTTAAACGGAGAAGAGGTTCACCTTAAGAATATTAAGGATGCTATCAAGCACAAGATTGCATACGTTACAGAGGATAGAAAGGGTAACGGACTTGTTCTTACAAATCCAATCAAGATTAACACAACTCTTTCAAATCTTTCAGAGATTTGCTCAAAACGTGTAATCGATCAGGATAAGGAATATCAGGTTGCTGAGGATTACAGAGATAAGCTTAAGACAAAGTGCCCAACAGTTGAGCAGAACGTTGGTAACCTTTCAGGTGGTAACCAGCAGAAGGTTCTTCTTGCTAAGTGGATGTTTGCAAACCCAGATGTACTTATTCTTGATGAGCCAACAAGAGGTATCGACGTTGGTGCCAAGTATGAGATTTACTGTATTATCAATGACCTTGTAGCAGCAGGAAAGTCAGTTATCATGATTTCTTCTGAGCTTCCAGAGGTACTTGGTATGTCAGATAGAATTTATGTTATGAACGAGGGCAAGATGGTTGGTGAAATGGCTGGTTCTGAGGCTTCTCAGGAGAGCATCATGTCTTGCATCCTTAAGTCATAGAAGGGAGAGAAAACATGGTTTCAAATAATATTGGAAATACATTAAAAAAGTACACCATGGTTATCGCCCTGGTGATAGTTATTGGAATTTTCTACGTTGGAACAGGCGGAACAATCCTTCTGTCTCAAAACGTTAACAACCTTCTTTCACAGAACGCATATGTATTCGTTCTTGGAACTGGTATGTTACTTTGTATTTTAACTGGTGGTAACATCGATCTTTCTGTTGGTTCAGTTGTCTGCTTCGTAGGCGGTATCGGAGCAATGCTTATGGACAAGAAAGTAAACGTATGGGTAGCAGTAATCGTAATGTTACTTGTAGGTATTCTCGTTGGTGCATGGCAGGCCTTCTGGGTTGCATATGTAAATGTTCCACCATTCATCGCAACACTTGCTGGTATGTATGCTTTCCGAGGACTTTCAAATGTAGTTCTTAACGGATATGCGGTATCAATTTCAAACAAGACATTCCTTAATGTTTTTGGTGGTGGTGCTGACTGCTACATCCCAGATTTCTTCCACGGCGAAGGACTTAATATCACATGTATTTTAGCAGGCGTTATCGCCGTTGTTTTATATGCTTTCTTCTCAATCAGAAAGAGAGCAAGAGCTTCTCGTAAGGGTTACGATACAACAAGCGCAACTGGCTTCTATGTAAAGCTCGTTATTATTTCATTAGTAATTTTATTCCTTGCATACAAGCTTGCTGGTTATAAGGGAATCCCTACATCACTTCTTTGGATTATCCTTATCGTACTTGTTTACAACTACGTTACAACAAAGACTACAATCGGTCGTTACTTATATGCAGTTGGTGGTAACGAGAAGGCTACACAGCTTTCTGGTATCAACACAAAGAAGGTTTACTTCTTCGCATATACGAATATGGGATTCTTAGCAGCCTTTGCTGGTATCCTTACAGTTGCTCGTGCAGCATCAGCTCAGCCTACATACGGTCAGTTCTATGAGATGGATGCTATCGGTGCTTGCTTCATCGGTGGTGCTTCAGCTTACGGCGGAACAGGTTCAGTATTCGGAGCGATTGTCGGTGCTCTTTTAATGGGTGTTATCAACCAGGGTATGTTAATCATGGGTGTTGATGCCAACTATCAGAAGGTTGTAAAAGGCCTTGTACTTCTCGCAGCGGTAATCTTTGATGTTATGTCTAAGAGAGAGAAGAAATAGGAAGGGAGGAGCGAAAAGTGAAAGACAAAATTTTAAAGATAGTTAAAGAAAACACTATGCTCATTGTACTGGTCCTGGTTGTTCTCTTCTTTAACGCTACAACACATGGCACAATGTTAATGCCAAGTCAGTTCAATGCACTTATCACACAGAACGCATACGTTTATGTTCTTGCAACTGGTATGTTGATGTGTATGTTAACAGGTGGTAACATCGATCTTTCCTGCGGTTCATTCGTTTGCTTAGTAGGTGTTATCGGCGCAAAGGTTATGGTAAATATGGGAGCTCCAACAATCGTTGGTATTCTCGTTATGCTTCTCGTTGGTGTAATTTATGGTTGTGTTCTTGGATACGTAATTGCGTATATCAATATTCCACCATGGATTGCTACACTTGCAGGTTTCCTTGCACTTCGTGGATGGGGTGTTGCATTACTTAACGGTAATTCAAACATCAGCCCACTTCCAGCAGATTTCTGTGGTCTCTTCTCGGGAAAGATGAACGATCTTTTCGGTGGCCCAAGAATCGGTGGTGTTCAGTACAACATGACAAGTATTGTAATTGCTCTTATTGCATCTGTACTTGTAGTATTCCTTCTCTTCAGAGAACGCGCGACAAAACTTAAGAAGGGATATGTTGCTGACAGCTTTGTAAAGGTTGTTGTTAAGTCAGTTCTTATCTGCTTTGTAATCATGCTCTTTGGTTACAAGTTCGCTCTTGCAGGTGGTGTTCCTTATTCCCTTATTTGGGTAGCTGTAATCGTTCTTATCTACAGCTTCATCACTTCTAAGACAGATATTGGACGTTACTTCTACACAATCGGTGGTAACAAGGAAGCAACAAGACTTTCAGGTATTGATACAAAGCGTATCATGTTCATTGCATACCTTAACATGGCAGTACTTACAGTTGTATCTGCATTCCTTACAATGGCTCGTTTCCAGGCTGCAAACTCTACAGCTGGTACAAACTACGAGATGGATGCAATTTCTGCCTGCGTAGTAGGTGGTGTATCTGCTTACGGTGGATCAGGTTCTGTATTTGGTATGATTGTCGGTGCTACACTTATCGGTGTTATCAACCTTGGTATGTCCCTCATGGGTATCGATGCTAACTGGCAGAAGGTTGTTAAGGGTGTCGTTCTTCTTGGCGCCGTAGTATTCGAAATTCTCAATAATAAGAAAACAGCATCTAAATAAAAAGCCTTCCCCTTGAGGGAAAGGTGTCAGCGAAGCTGACGGATGAGGTGTCTATTTTCTTCATTATATTCTCTTGGTCTGGGCTTGTCCCAGACCTTTTTTTATGTTTGTTATGCGGTTCTATGTGTATGAGAATGATGATGCTTTGTCGTGTGGGTTTTGTGGGTAACACTTTGTTGTCTTTGATCAAAGGCTGCAAGCTCAGGATTATCTCTATGATACTTAGAGTAATTCTGATAAGCAGGAGTCTTGTGAGTCTGGCTAGCCCATATTTCATCTGCTACAGGAGCCCATTCTTTTGCGTAATCATCAGCCTTTTCACAAAGATGGTCTACAGATTCAGGTGATTCCAAATTTGTCTGGTGAGCGCCTGTTTCGTTTACCATTTTGCGCAGAAGCTCTGGGTTTTCCAACATTGGACAAGGACGTAAGTGGTTTCTGTTAAAAGGTTGACCATCATGATATGCCATAAACAAAGGACTCTGTAATATCTCAAGGATGGACTTGTCTTTTATATTAGAATCAGAGTAGTGGATAAATACGCAAGGCTCGGCGTCGCCATTTGAATTGATGTGGAAGTAATTTCGTCCACCTGCAATACATCCACCTACGAATTCACCATCATTCTGAAAATCCATAGGGAAGAATTCGATATCACTATTGTTTGAGCGAACATCTCGGATTCTTTCAATCATTTTTCTACGCTGCTCTACTGTAGGCATCAGCTCTTTTACAGCATTGTTTCCTACTGGCATATAGTGGAAATAGAAGCCAAAACGAGCGCCTTTAGAGGCTATAAAACGAAGGAATTCATCACTAGTTACAGCTTCAATATTATCTCTGGTATAGCAGATAGATGTACCATAGACGATGCCATATTTCTGAAGTAAATCCATGGCTTTCATTACAGCTTCATAGTGTCCTTCACCTCTACGCTTATCATTAGTTTCTGGTGTGCCCTCGATAGAAAGCATAAAAGTAAGGTTTCCTAACTCAACGACCTTTTTACAGAGCTCCTCATCAATAAAAGTTGAATTTGAATAAGCAGCAAAGAAACAATCATTATGTTTCTCGCAAAGCTTGAGGATATCGTTCTTTGCACACATTGGCTCTCCCCCAGTCATCATGTACAGATAAACACCAAGCTCTTTTCCCTGAGTGACAATTTTATCCATTTCTTCAAAGCTAAGTCTTACTTTATGACCATAGGTGCCAGACCAGCAGCCTACACAATGCATATTACAGGCCATTGTGGGATCAAAAAGAATTAGCCAAGGAATATTGCAACCGTATTTTTCACGGTTTGAGCGAATCATTTTTGTACCTCTGAAAAAGGCTTCATATCCAAGATTTAACGCCATTTTATGAAGATATTCTGGATTTGATTCGTCGATTACCTTATTAATGAAATTTACCCAACGATTATCAGGGGATTGGAATGCTGCTTTTACCTTATCAAGGCTTTCTTTTTTAGCACCATTTTTACCCCAAAACTTCTCAGCATAATCAACAAGTGTAAGATAATAATCTGTTCGATTTGTTTTATCGTCATCGAGGTTCTTAAGAAACTTGTTGATAGCAATAGAAAAAGCTTTTCGTTCAAGGGAATGATTGAATTTCGATAAAGAATTTGTCATATATTTACCCTCCATTAATTCTCCCATCTACCTTAATAGTAGTCAGCTGTTTATATTTCAACAATAATCAACAAATAGTGATTGTTTGAGAATCTATACATTTTTATGAAATTGTATAAACAAATATGTGTTGCCGTAGGAATTATAGGGAAATATTGAAAAGAAATTTCTATGCCACAAAAATTGTAATATATGGAGAATTAAGGTAAAATCCATATAAATTACAGGAGGTAAGTGAGATGGGATTATTTTCAAAGTACAGGGAAGCAGGAGAGTCTGCGAATGATAGTAATGTAGAGAGATTTGGTGCACTAGTACGCTCATTGTTTACAAGTACTAAGGTGATTACACTTCGTCATGAAATTACAATAACAGATGATAATGAGAATGTAGTTTATGTGGCACGCACTAAGTTTCCTACTATAAAAGATAAGACAGATATTTTTGATGCTAATGACCATCAGGTGGCTCACATTGAAAAGCAGATTTTTTCTTTCCATGAGAGACATTTTGTTAACATGGCTGATGGTACAGAGTTCCAGCTATCCAATGAGATTTTCCATATAATCAAGGATGTTACAAATATCGAAGGTTTAGGTTGGCAGCTTAAGGGCAATTTTGTTGGATTAAATTTTGAATTATTTGATGCTAATGATGAGATATTAGCAGTCATATCTCAGAAGATGATATCTATCCATGATAAATATTGCATCGACATCTATAAGCCTGAGCATGAGAAGACTATAGTGGCTATTCTCATTGCGTTACAACACATGATGGTGGATAGAAAGAATTCCGAGGCGGCTTCGTCTACAGTTTCTAATTAACTAGAATTTCAACACAGATTTTACATATGAATTCGATAAAATATCTACGGAATAAGTGTTGGTAGGATGGTTTGGAGCTATGAATAAATCCTTTAATCGTAAAGTAATTATAGGTGTTATTCTTGTAATAGCTGCATTGTGCTTTGTGCAGTCTCTTTACCATGTTGACATTTACTTCGAAAAGAAGTCTAACCATGAAAAAGTAACCGAATTAATTAATAATGATTTGGTATTTTCGTGGGATACAATGGATGATGAATTATCGCAAATTCTGGACTGGATTGATTCAGGACATTTTTATAATGGAGATTTAGGAAGACTCTACGAAAGAGCCAGTCTAATATATATGCAAAAGGGCGAGCCCATGTCTTATTATAGATACTTGGGCTATGCTCTTTTTTATTTGGAACAGAGTGACGATAAGGATTACACGGTTAATATTTATCTGGATCAGTCCCATACAAATATATACGAGGAAACCTATAGGGCTATTAATGATGCCTGGCTTGCCAGAGTGTATGTAGAAACCGGCAGATTTGATGAGTGTAGGGAAAAGTTGGATAAATGGGAAGGTCATGATATGTGTTCTACACGGACGTTTATCGTGAGATAATGCTTTGTTATGTTATTAAATAGTAGATATGATGGTTTGACACTTCTCTTGAATAGAAAAGTATTTACAAGACAATTATTTAGATGTAAGAAAAGCAATGTCCGATATGGCGTTATCATGATGGATATTGATGATTTCAAACATGTTAACGATACCTATGGGCATATAGAAGGTGATAGAGTATTACAACGCTTAGGGCAGCTTCTCCAAACTGAGATAAAATCGGATGTTCAGTGTTTCCGTTATGGTGGTGAGGATGTGCTAAGACGCGCAGACGAAAATCTATATACTTCAAAGCAAAATGGAAAAAATCAGGTAACTATGGGAGAGTTATAAATACTTAGGGAAACAAAATGTATCTAAACACACGTAAACATTATCTTTCTAAATCAATATGTTTATCTGCATGTATAGGATTGCTTTCGCAATGTCTTAATGCCATGTCCAGATTCTTTTTCAGTTCAAATCTAAGTGAGCCAGATATGCTCAATAGCACCATTTTTGTTTTTAATATATCTATTCAGATAATAGTTATTCTGCTGATTGCTATTATTTTTGGACATAGTTTAAAGCAAATGAAAAACATCATGAGTATAGTTATGGAAGACGATATTGAAAAAATGGGATTATTGCAAAAGCAGTATATTCCTGATGGAATCTCTACCCTTAAGGCATCTGATATTTATTCCCTTCTTGAGATTTGGGCGTCCATAATGATTTTTATACAGGTGATGTCTATAGTATCAAGTTATCAATACAAGCGTTTTGTAAGTGATTTATATCGACTTATCCCAATGGATACTTTCGAGCATGCGGTGGATTTTTCAGCTATTTATAATTCCACTCATGGCTTTAAATATATTGGAATGTTTTCCGCATTAATTATTGGAATATTTGTATCGGCAGTATTTTTGAAAGACAGATTTTTAAAGATTTTGTCTGTGATTATAACCGCAGTTTTTATATTAGCTTTTTGTATTTTTCAGATGATAACCTTTGATATGGAAATCAAAATTATCAGTATCGTCTGGACTTCGGTAATTTATCACGGCATGGAAACCATAGGTCTTTTGCTATTTTCATTTTATCTGGCGAAGCATTATAAAGGACTTTAATAAAAAACTGTTGCATTACTATTTAGAGCGTATTATACTGAAGAAAATATTAGGAAAGAACACACTGTATATGTGTGTGGGTGAGGAAATGAGAACAAGATAGTTTAATTTAAGTAATCACATAGGTTTTTATGGCCTGAGAAACAGGCTGGTTTGTGTACGCTTAAATTAGATTATCGCTTTATTCATCCTTGTCTGCACCAGTAGGTGATTATATAGGATTTTTTAGCGAGTCTGTTTTGCGTATGCAAATACAGACTTTTTTTATTGGGTATTGGAGGTTTTATGGCACAAATTAATGTTACAAATCTTACTTTTGCATATGAGGGAAGCTTTGACGATATTTTTGAGAATGTTTCCTTTTCTATAGATACCAATTGGAAGCTTGGATTCATCGGTAGAAATGGTAAAGGAAAGACAACATTTTTGAATTTGCTTTTGGGAAGATATGACTACGAGGGAAGCATTTCTACAAATGTCGTTTTCGATTATTTCCCATATAAGGTCAGTGGGACGGATATGGAAAAGACGGCAGATGAGCTTATGGAAAAATGGAAGCCATCTGTGGAAAGCTGGAGAGTTATGTGTGAACTGCCTCAGCTATCAATAGATGCAGAACTGCTTTACAGACCCTTTAAGACCTTGAGTTTCGGGGAGCGTACCAAGGTTATGCTTGCTGTATTGTTTTCTGGAGAGAATGACTTCCTGTTGATTGATGAGCCAACAAATCATTTGGATATGGAGGCTCGTGAAATCATAAAGAATTACCTGGCATCAAAGAAGGGATTTATCCTTGTTTCTCATGACAGAGATTTGCTAGATGCATGTATTGACCATGTGCTGGTTTTAAACAGAGCAACAATAGAGGTTCAGTCAGGAAACTTTTCAAGTTGGTGGGAAAATAAAGCAAAAGCAGATGCATTTTCAAAGCATGAGAATGATAAGCATTTAAAAGAAATTGGAAAGCTAAAGGCTACAGCGGACAGATCTTCCAGATGGGCGGAGAAAGGTGAGGCAAGAAAGATTGGTTTTGACCCAATTAAGGAAAATGACAGAAGCATAGCAACCAGATCCTACATTGGCGCTAAGACCAAGAAAATGCAGGCGAGAGTGAAGTCTTTCGAAAAGCGTATGGACCGTGAAATAGCTGAGAAAGAGGGCTTACTTCAGGATTTGGAGGAACCAATCGACCTGAAAGTTATGCCAATGGAGCACTATAAGAAGGTGTTGGTTGATTGCAAGGATTTGACTTTGAAATATCAGGATGGCACAGAGCCTGTCATTAAGGATTTATCCTTTGATTTGCTTCAAGGAGAGAGAGTATTTTTAAGTGGCGAGAACGGTTGTGGAAAATCCACATTAATAAAGGCGATTTTGGCAAAAGCCAGTGCTGGCGATGTATCAAATCTTGACATCGAAGGAACGCTGAATGTGGCACCAAATCTTGTCATCTCTTATATTAATCAGGATACCTCCTGGCTTAAAGGCGGTTTGAAAGACTATGCCCTGAAAAATGGATTGGATTATAGCCTTTTTCTTTCAATTCTGAGCCAGCTGGATATGAGTAGAGTTCAGTTTGAAAAGAATATAGAGGACTATTCTGAGGGGCAAAAGAAGAAGGTTCTCATAGCGGGAAGTCTGCTTACTTCAGCTCATTTGTATATCTGGGATGAGCCACTAAATTACATCGATGTGTTTTCCAGGATGCAGATAGAAAAGCTGATTGAGGAGTATCAGCCTACCATGCTTTTGGTGGAGCATGATGTGAGATTTAGAGAAAAGCTTGCCACAAAGGAAATAGCGCTATAGGTGGATGGAGTAGAGCATTAATCTTTTAGATATTTAGATGATTACCATGTTATAGGGTTTGTTGATTTAAACCTTGTAATCAGATATAATTCAGCGTAATTTAGGAGTGGAGGTAAAGTTATGAAAACATTAGTAATTAATGGGCAGAATCATCAGGGGTCGACTTATCATATTGGTAAGGAGTTGGCTGATAAAATTGGTGGCGAAACAAAGGAGTTTTTTCTTCCAAAAGATTTTGGAGAGTTTTGCCTGGGGTGTACAAGCTGTTTTACAAAGGGCGAAGATACTTGCCTACATTATGAAAAGCTGAAGCCTATTGTAGATGCTCTTGATGAGGCTGACGTAGTAATACTTACAAGTCCTGTTTATGTTATGCATTCAACCGGTTCCATGAAAGCGTTTTTGGATCATCTTGGCTATCGCTGGATGGTGCACAGGCCAGAGGAAAAGATGTTTAAAAAGCAAGGTGTTTGCATAAGTACTGCAGCAGGGGCAGGCATGAAGTCTACCAACAAGGATATGGCAGACAGCCTATTTAATTGGGGAATTGCAAAGATTTATAAATATGGAATGGCTGTGGCAGCTACAAGCTGGGAGGACGTTTCTGAAAAGAAAATGGCTAAGATACACAAGGACATGGATAGACTTGCGGCTGATATAAAAAGCAATAATGGGAACGTGAAGCCAGGAATAAAATTAAAGGCTTGGTTTATGCTATGTCGATTTATACAAAAGAATGGATACAATCCTAAGGACATGGAGTATTGGAAGCATAAAGGATGGACAGAGGGAAATCGTCCTTGGAAGGCATGATTTTCAATATAAGCTACTTATAGTCGTATAGTGAAAAACTATAGAGCAAATTCATATTTGTAGGGGGGAGACTATGCTTCTGTCATTTTATATCCAGCTCTGGCAGCATTAATATCATGGCTTATTTGGGGATAATAGAAAGTAGAAATTACGGATGATACGAAGAATAAAAAAGATTTTTAAAGTGATAATAATTGCTATCATTTCCTTCATAGCAATTATTCTAGTGGCACATTTCATAGGCAGAATAATTAATAACAGAACACCTGAGGGTGGGATAAATGAATCAATGTATGTAGATATTAATGGAACAAAGCAATGGATAAATATCTATGGACAGGATAAGGATAATCCAGTTTTACTTTATCTTCACGGCGGTCCAGGTTCATCAACGAGTATTTTTGATTATGTGTTCACAAGAAAATGGAGTGATGTTTACACGGTAGTCACTTGGGATCAGCGTGGCTGTGGAAAAAGCTACAACACTTCTAAAACAGAAACTATAACAGTAGATATTTTGATGCAGGACGGCAAGGAGATTACTGAGTTCCTACTTGACTATATGGGTAAAGATAAGATTACTCTTCTAGGACATTCGTGGGGGTCCTTGTATGGTGCCAACTTAGCTCTGGAGTATCCTGAATACTATGAAGCATTTATTGGTACAGGACAATTTATCGATCCTAAGGAGAATGAGCAAAGGCTTTACGATGCAGCACGGGAATGGAGCGAGGGCGACGAAGAAGGGAAGGCAATACTTGCAAAATGGTCTCCTGACAAAGAAGATTCCTTAGAGGCTTTACAGGCAAGAAACGCTACTCTGGAAAGATATGGCTATGGCATGATGAAAGATGGTTCTGACTATAATCTCTATACCACAGTGATTTTCAATCCAAACTATTCGATAAAGGATTATGTTAGATATCTGACAAATGGTAGTAAGGAGTTCGAACCGTATTTGGCTTTTTGGGCTAATGATGAAATGTCAAAGCTATCTCTACTTCGTAAATACGAATACAAAGTAGCCTACTACAATATAAATGGAGATATGGATTATCAGACCAACTATCAGCTTGCCTGTGAATACTTTGATAATGTGAACGCTCCATATAAAGAAATGTTTGTGATGAAAAATGCAACTCACGGTCTTTTGGAATCACGTTCAGAAGAATTCTCGGAGATAGTACACACGATAGCTGCGGAGCAGAAAGATGAATAAACATTTTAAACTGAAAAAAGTGCTTATATGTATTGCTGCAGTGCTTGGAGGAGTGCTTGTTCTGGTCACTGTTATTTATATAAACATTAAAAACTTTACAGTTAAGAGAATGCAAAGTGCAGATGGTCAGGAAGTATATCTAATGGGTACATTCCACACCAATCACTTTGACACCATATCAAATTATTCTTTTGAAGAAATGCTAAATGCAATAGAAAACATAGATCCTGATGTTATTTTTATCGAGGCAAGAGAAGAAAACTACGAACAGTATGGGGTCGTGGATGGGCCTGTTGATATGTGTATCACATATTGCTATTGCCAGGATAATGATATTCCTGTGGAAATGATAGATTACTGGAAAGTAGATAACGATAATTACAAACGAAATACCACCACGGATGATAGGGATGATCATATTCATCAAAAAATAATTGAGAAACTTAAACTCTATGATAATAAAAAAGTCCTGGTCATATGTGGATTTGGACATTTGTATCCACAGGTGAATCGACTGCTGGCTGAAGGGATGGTAAAGGAGAAGCTCCCTCATATTTCAAGCTTGTTTAAGAGTGATGACAAGGAATTTAAGTATCCGTCTTCGGTAAATGAAGTCTGGGAGCAAAGAGCATTTTTTTATGCTTACACGTATCCTGAATCAATACAGGAAGATGAAACAATAAACGATGAAGTGAAAGCACAGTGGCCTATTGATGAAAATCATAGTTTCTATGATTCGCAGATTAAATATTGTGATTTGTTTAGCGCAAATCAGCTATACAGGTGAGATTAATTAACTTTGGGAGCAGACGAAAATGGTTGATATAAGAATTGCTACAAAAGATGATATAGATAGTTTGATGAGTATTCGCCTTGAAATGCTTAAGGTCGTGAATAATCTGCTAGAAGATTATGTGTATTCAGATGAACTGAAAAATGAGAGTCGCGATTACTTTATGAATGGAGATCAGATGACGGTTCTTGCCAGTGATGGAGGTGAAGTTATTGGATGTGCATCCATGAGTTTTATCAGGATAATGCCTACATTTAATCACCCAACAGGCAAAAGAGCCCATCTTATGAATGTCTACATAAGAGAAGAATATCGCCGACAGGGGATAGCTCAAAAGATGGTTGAGTTGTTAATTGAGAAAACTTGGGAAAAAGGTGCCACAGAAATCAGTCTTGATGCAACCACATTGGGAAGACCACTCTATAAAAGAATAGGATTTACAGATTCAGAAGAATGTATGGTTTTGACAAAACAATAGGAGAGACATAAATGGAACAGACAATTATTTTGGAAACAGAAAGACTTTTTCTTCGTGAAATGAATATGGATGACTTTGATGCATTATACAAAGTTCTCGCTGATAGAGACATCATGCAGCATTATCCATATACTTTTGACGAGAAAAGAGTCAGAGATTGGATTGAAAGAAATATGAATCGCTATCATAAGGATGGTTTTGGACTGTGGGCTGTATGCTTGAAAGATACCGGAGAGATGATTGGAGATTGCGGATTGACACTTCAGAATATTGATGGGGAGATGTTACCTGAGATTGGTTATCACATTCGTGCAGATCATCAGCGCAAAGGCTATGCAAAGGAAGCGGCAGCAGCTGTCAGGGACTGGGCGTTTGACAACACGAATTACCCAGCACTCTATTCATATTGCAAATACACAAATGTTGGTTCATATAAGACAGCGGAATCAATAGGTATGCATTTTGAGAAGGAATACCCAGATCCTGATAACAAGATTACACATGTATCAGTATTATTTCGCTAGGAGATGGCTCATGTTTTTCAAGAAAAAGATAGAGAAGAAAACCTATGACAAATCATCCAAGAAACCTGTAATAAAAGCTTCTATCTGTAATGGAGAACAGGTGGCAGGCTTCAAAGACAATAATACTGGTGCATTTGAAGAAGTGATGCTTATAAAGAATGCTGATGATTTGGCAGTATTCAAAGAAACATATGACATAACTGAAGAAATAGAGAAGATATATTAAAAGGGATTATAAACAGGTGATTGAAAATGATTGAGTATAAGCAGACTAAAGAATTTACAGTTGACCAATTGCAGAGATTATTTCTTTCAGTTAATTGGGAATCAGGAAAATACCCAGAAAAATTGGTTAGAGCAATGCTCAATTCTTCTAGAGTTATATCTGCATGGGATGGAGATAAGTTAATTGGGTTGGTTCGTGCATTAGATGATGGAGAGACTGTAGCATTTCTCCACTATCTTTTGGTAGACCCAGTATATCAGGGCTATCACATTGGAGATAACCTAATGAAGCAGATTATGAGTTTTTATGAGAATCTTTTGTACGTGAAAATTATACCATCTGATCCTAAAACAATTCCATTCTATGAGAAATATGGATTTAGACAATATGACAACTACTCAGCTATGGTTCGCAAGAATTTTTCATGAAACGATAATTTACGGAATATACACGTTTTATAGCCTTTTTTACCGTAGTCATTTTTGTAGTTAACATTGCTTTTACGGAAGATTAAGAGTTTATGTCCTTGTTTTCCGTAGGATTTTTTGCATGTTGCAAGGATGTAAGTGATTTGATTCAAAATTACTACGGAAAAACAATTGTTTTAAGCTAGTTGTTCCGTAAAGAGGTTCAATATACCAAAATTGACTACGGCAAAAATGACATGAGATGTTAAATATTCCGTAAATCTAATTTTTAAGGGAGAATAGCTATGCCAAAAGTGAAGCTTACAATTACAAAGAGTAAATGTAGATGTGGGTATTTCAAGGAAGGACAGGAGTTTATAGTGGATGACTTATGTCCACCATTATGTCATGAGTTATGGAATAATATATATCCTTCAGTCTATGGCTTGCAAAATGGTGCTACCCTTGACTATGGGGATGTAAGAGCAAAAATGTTTGATGCAAAATGTCCGGATGAAGGAAGGGTTTGCATACATGGGGAGGTTTTAGAGTAGATAATCTATGAATTCAAACATATCAAAGTTGAGTAACCAAGAAGCTGATATTCATATTAAAGAAGACAGTTCAAAGCTTTTATTGACAGGTGCACTCCATGGTGCAACACACATGAACCCCATGCTGCAATTAAGCCTGGAAAGAAGGGATATTCGATTGCTTTGAGAACTGGACCTAATATGCCGGAATGCGAAAGAATCATCAGTACTATTGAACATTTTTATGGTCATCTTGATATAGAGTCCGTTGCTCAAATGGGCCTGACATCGATTGAATATAAAGAGGATGTAGAACCTAGAAAAAAAGAGATAATTGATTTTTGTAGTAGGATTTAAAAAATTTAGCAACAATACAATAAATGTTTATCGCATGAATGTGTAGGATGCTTTATTTTTTACTTAGTTGCGATACTTGGGATTTGATGAGATTTATTTACAAAAAAACATTGCTAACTTTGGAATGGTAGGGGAAACATAATGATTATAGAAGTAATTAATCCAACAGAAAAGCAAAACATAGCTAGGAAAATCTTGGAGGCTCTTACCGATTGGTTTGGAATTGAGGAGAGTAGAGAAGACTACATTACGCGTAGTGCAGAGTGGACATTTTTAGTAGCTAGAGATGGTAATAATGACGTAGGATTTTTGTGCTTAAAGGAAACAGGAAAAGCTACTGTGGAAATTGCTGTGATGGGAGTTTTAAAAGAGTATCATAGGAAGGGCATAGGACGTCAGCTTGTTGAAAGAGGAAAAGAGATAGCTAGGTCTGAAGGTTATGAATTCATGCAGGTTAAGACTGTAAAAATGGGAGTCTATGAAGATTATGATAATACAAACCATTTTTATATCAGTTGCGGTTTTAAAGAACTAGAAGTTTTTCCACTATTGTGGGATGAGTGGAATCCCTGCCAGGTGTATGTGTTGGCTTTGAAGTGAGGTGTAACGTTTTGAATATATTAGCTGAAACAGATAGATTATTAATAGTTGAGATGACAATGGATATGGTGGAGGACGTCCACAGAAATTCATTAGATGAAGATATAAGAAGATTTGTACCTGATGAAGTATTTGAAACATTGGAAGAGGCCAGGGATACGGTGGAATTCCTAATGTCTCAATATAATTCCACTGATGGGCCGATGGTTTATGCATTGCTTTTGAAAGAGGATGATGTAAATATAGGGTACGTTCAACTTGTTCCCATTGGAGAAGGCAAATGGGAGATTGGGTACCATATTGCAAAACAGCATACATGCAAAGGCTATGCAACGGAAGCAGTAAAAGCATTTCTTCCGATTATAGCAAAGAAAGTTGGCGTAGATGAAGTTTATGGAATTCGTTTATTGGAAAACAAAGCATCAGGAAGAGTCCTGGAAAAATGCGGATTTGAAACCTTCTTTGAAGGAGAAGGTGCTTATCATGATGGAGTCTATGAAATAAGTAAGAGTGTTTGGGGATAGAAAATATGTTAAAAGATTTTTATGATATCGAAACAGAACCAATAGTAAATCTTGAAGCATTTTATGGTAAACCTAAAGAGATTACTGATAAATGCTTAATTATTTTTTCTAAAGAAATTCATGATTATTTGCTGGCAAATTATGCATGTGAAAACATCGGAACAATAACTGCTTGTAATGGAAATACACCTATATATTTAGTTGAACATAATGGCGAAAAAATAGCATTCTATTTAACAGGTATCGGAGCAGCTGTTACATCAGGAACTTGCTATGAGGTTCACTGGCAAACAGGTGCTACAAAATTTATTATGTTTGGCTCCTGTGGAAGCTTAAATCCCGAAGCCACAACAGGTAAATTCATTGTGCCAACCCAAAGTTACCGAGGCGAAGGCACATCATATTATTATGCACCGGCGGCAGATTATATTGATATAAAAGGTTCTGAGAGATTATCAGAAATTTTTGAAGAGCTAGATATCCCACATGTAAAAGGTCGAGTGTGGACAACAGATTCAATGCTCAGAGAGACAAAAGGGCTGGTTTCAAAAAGAAAATCTGAAGGATGTATAGCAGTAGAAATGGAACTTGCTGGTGTTCAGGCATTATGTGATTTTTATGGTTTGACACTGTATGATTTTCTTGAAGCTGGTGATGTACTTGCAGATAGCGGCTACGAAGTGAAAGAATTAAAAAATGCAAATCACAGTCTTGGAAAGTTATTTATAGCACTAGAAGTTGCGGTAAGAATATAAGCTTAGTTAGTCAAAATGGAGAGTCAAAAATGGTATTATTAGTTATTGATATACAAAAAGGAATTACAGACAACAGATTATATAATTTCGATGGCTTCATACGAGAAACAAAGAAGGTCATTGATGCTGCAAGAGCAAAGAATATTGAGATTATTTATGTTCAGCATGATGATGGTCCTGGAACAGGTTTTTCGGTAGGAGATGAGGACTATGAGATAGCAGATCAGGTTGCTCCAAGCGAGCATGAAAAGGTTTATGTTAAGACTATCAATAGTGCTTTTGGGAATGAGAAGTTGTCTCAACACTTACAAGAACAAGAAGATAAGCGCCTAATGATTGTTGGATTACAAACTAATTTTTGTATTGATGCAACAGTAAAATCTGCCTTTGAAAGAGGCTTCAAGGTAATTATTCCAAAGGGAACAAATTCTACTTTTGATAATGATTACATGAATGGTGAGACAACATACAGGTATTATAACGAAATGATGTGGCCTGAGAGATTTGCACAATGTGTATCTGTAGAAGAGGCTATTATAATGATGGAGAGAAATTATGGTACGAGAGATAATTAGAAATCAAATGTTTTTGGCGCAGAAGTGCGAGCCTGCCACAGAGAAGGATGCGCAGATAGCACAGGATTTGCTGGATACATTAAGAGCTAACATAGATCACTGTGTTGGTATGTGTGCCAACATGATTGGAGAAAGGAAGACTATTATTGCTGTTGCGGCTGGTCCTTTTCAGTTTGTAATGATTAATCCAAAGATTACCAAAAAGAAGGGCGAGTATAAGACTGAGGAAGGATGTCTTTCCTTAGATGGAGTAAGACCTTGCACCAGATATGAAGAGATTGAAGTCGATTTCCTTAATCAAAACTTTGAACCACAGCATGCCAAGTATACTGGGCTTACTGCTGAATCTATTCAACACCAGATTGACCATTGTAATGGGATAGTAATATAAGAACTTAATATATTTGTGAGGACAACATTGGATGATAATTAATCAACAGAAATATGTTTTATCAGATGGGCAAGAAGTTACAATAAGGAGTGCCATAGCCGAGGATGCACAAAAGGTAGTAGAGCACAGAGAAGCGGTTGCAGCAGAAACACATTTTATGGCTAGATATCCAGAGGATGGACCTTTCAATCTTGAAAGAACGAAAGACATTTTAGAGGGTATATCAAAAGATGAAAAAGACTTTATGGTGAATGCCTATATCGGTGATGAAATGGTAGGAGATCTAGCAGTGAGAGTAGTAAGACCTCACATTAAATTTCTTCATCGAGGATACTTGGGAATGTCAATTAGGCAGCAGTATACAGGCTTAGGACTTGGTAGCTTTATGATGCAGACTGCTTTGAATCAGGCAAAAGAAAATGGATTTGAACAAGTGGAATTAGGTGTCTTTAGCGATAATGACAGAGCAAGACACTTATATTCAAAATTTGGATTTGAAGAATATGGCAAAAATCCAAGGGCATTTAAGCTCAAGGATGGAACATATAGAGATGAAATAATTATGGTAAAGATATTCTAATATAGTGTTACGAAATACTGGAGATAATAGAGCAGATATATGAACTTAAAACAATTAAAAGAGAACCAAATAACGAAGCTCTACAATGAGCATATGGTAATAGATTTTCCCAAGGATGAATTGAAGCCACTGAATATGATTCTAGAATCAGTGCGTGAAGGTTTTTATGACTGCCTGGGGCTTTATGAAAAAGAGGAAATGGTTGGCTATACCTTCATGGTAAAGCTTGATAACAGCTATCTAATAGATTATATAGCTATCTTTCCAGAATTTAGAAATAAGGGTATAGGAGCGAATCTGCTAGGTATTATAGATGACTATCTTGAAACAGCAGATAGAATTTTTGGAGAAGTAGAAAATCCAGACTATACAGAGGATGAAGAGCAAAAGAAGCTTCAAACCAGGCGTCTAAACTTCTATCTACGCAATAGCTGTAGAGACACAGGTCTTCGTGTAAATTGTTTTGGTGTTAACTACATAATATTAGAAGCAGGAAAGACTCAATTTAAGGATAAAGATGAGGCTTGGAATCTGTATGAAAGATTCTATAAGAGCTTCTTAACTGAGGAGAAATTCAAGAAAAATATAAGAAGAATAAATTAGCAGAAAAAAATTTAATATTTACGATGGAATATAAATGAAAGTAAGTGTAATAAGAAAAGGAGAATATTGAAATGGAAAAGAAAAGAACAAAGAAAATAGTAGTAGGTTTGGTTATTTTAGCAGCGCTCATTGGTGGCTTTTTATTATGCTACAACAAGTTTGCTGCTAAGGGCACAGTTGGCGAAAAGGCCATAGTAATTGAAGTAGTAGATTCTAATGGCACTAGTTCAGAGTACGATGTTAACACAGATGCTGAGTATTTGAAGGATGCTATGGATGAGTTAGCCGCTTGTGACAGCTCTTTCTCATTTAGTGGCCAGGAAGGTGATTATGGTCTCATGGTAGAAGTAATCAACGGAGAGCAGGCTATCTATGCTGAGGACAATGCTTATTGGGCATTATATGTAAATGGAGAGTATGGACAGTATGGTGTAACTGAGCAGCCAGTAGGTGATGGAGATACCTATACTTGGAAATATGAATCTGCAGAATAATATGAATAATAAAATCTGTTTTACCACTAAAGATATTGCTTTGGCGGGGATGATGATTGCTGTAATTGAAGTATGTAAAGTGGCTCTTAGTTTTTTACCAAACATCGAGCTGACCACATTTTGGCTGATTATGTTCACTCTTTATTTTGGAAGAAAAGTGGCGGCAGTTGTTCCTGCGTTTATCTTGGTGGAAGGTGTCGTCTATGGAATGAATACATGGTGGATAATGTATCTTTATATCTGGCCATTGCTTGTATTCATAACATGGATTTTTAGGAAGGAAGATTCCGCATTATTCTGGGGAATTGTATCAGGGATATTTGGTCTCTGCTTTGGAATGCTTTGTTCAATTACATATTTTTTCATCGGATTAAGTTCTGGTGGAGTAGTTGCAGGATTTAATACCGCATTTTCCTGGTGGGTATCAGGAATAATGTGGGATATGGTTCACTGTGCAGGTAATTTTACATTTATGGTGGTTCTTTATACACCTATAAAAAATGTAATGAAAACGATAGCTTATAGAACCAATTGTTGAGTATCTTCAAGAAATAGGATAAGAGTTTTAGCACGAAATGGAGGAGTGTATGAAAAAGAAGGTAGGCGTGGTTGTAGACATTATTATGTATGTGATTCTGCTGGTTCAGATGATGTACGTGTTTATTGGAAACAATTTACACGAGCTGCTTGGAATAGGATTTTTTGTATGTCTCATTATTCATCTTTGCATTAAGAATTGGTGGGCCAAGACAATCCTGATTAAGGATAAACCTGCCTCTCGGAGATTTTTTGATATCATTACTATACTGCTGGTTTTGACAATCATAATTCTGATGCTCAGCAGTATGGGGGTATCAAGATTTTTGTTTACCTGGTTCCATTTCATGGGCAGCGCAGATTTGCACCGTTATCTTGCTACAGCTGTACTTACGCTTGGTGTAATCCACGGTGGAATGCACGGATTCTGGCACGCTAAGAGAAAGAAACTTGCTGTTGTGGGAATCGTTATTGCAAGTGTAATTGCTTTCGCGCTTGGTATCTTTGGAGTACCATTTTTAAATCGTCAAAAGAGAAGCGTGGAGATTTCCTATGCAGATAAGCAGCCAGAAGCAACTATAGAATGGCAAGGAAACAAGCCGCTGGTAGTATATTTTACAAGAATGGGAAATAGTAATTTTGAGCCAGATGTTGATGCTGTTTCTGGTGCATCTCTCCTTATGTCAGATGGAGAAATGATGGGTAACAACCAGCTATTGGCGAAGATGGTTTGTGACATCACAGGATTCGAATCAGAAGCAATCACTCTCACTGGAGAAAAGTATCCATCATCTTACAGTGACACGATTGTGGTGGCTGGTGATGAGCTTAAAGCCCAAGCCAGACCTGGTGTGGAGCCAATTGATGTTTCAGAATATGATTCAATTATTCTTATCTACCCACTGTGGTGGGGTTCGATTCCAATGCCTGTTGCCACATTTCTTGAGAATAATGATTTCGATGGAAAGACAATCTATCTAATCATAACTCATGGAAGCAGTGGATACGGAAATACGATATCTGAGATTGAAGAGCTCTGCCCTAATGCAAAGGTAGTTCCAGGGGCAAGCATTTATTGTGAGGACATCCCAGATGCAGGAAATCAGTTGATTGAGTTGCTTCGCAGTTGGAATACAGGAAGCAATTGATTTTAAAATTATTCCCTTATTATTAAAATATTGCTAGGAGGGTCATGCTGCAAATAGCATGGCTCTTTTAGTTTACATTACGCGGGTATAGTGTATAATAAAAATCGGATTATTTAAGGGAGTATGAGTATTATGAAGAAAAAAAGTGATATTTCTTATTTTATTATCTTTGGACTTTTCGTATTTACGATAATGTTCTTATTTTTTACTGTTCTAAATCCATTGGAGGTTTATGATGCTGATGACTGGCTATATATAGCTCAGCTTCGCAAACCCATTCCAATGATTCATGTTTGGAATCCTACAAGAGTTTTTCCTGAAACTGCAATGCCAGCTGTATCTTATTTTGGCGCATTGGTAATCAATCCCATAATAAACAATTATTGCCGCTCATTAACACTTGCTCACGGCTTGTTTGCAAGCATGGTATTTACAATTTATTTTGTCCAGTTTGCGGTGTTGTTCTACAAGCGTAAATTTGCAACAGCAAAGACAAGTATAGCTTATGGCTGTCTGTTCATTTTGCTTCATTTTATTTCGCATATTTACAAAGGCAGTGATAATTATTTCATGATAGGTGCAATTAATCTAACATGCTTTTATTACTATGTTTTATCTATGATAATAAATGCAATTTTGGTTATGCATTTTATGTCATATGGCGGTATTAAAAAATGGTTTAATGAAAGTAATTTGCCTCATAAATTGATTGTTGCTTTTTGGACTTACTTTTGCATTAATTCCAACCTGTTTTCATCGGTAGTCCTTGCAACTTATGTGGGTGTTGAACTGTTATTAAATCTTATTAATGACATAAAAGCAAAGGAATTTGATTTAAAGAAATACTGTACTGCTAATTGGTTGAATTTGATTATTATTATCTGTTGGTTCGGAGCAAATATTTTAGAGACTACCGGAGGCAGAGCTGACAATATCCATAAGAACTTTATTTTAAATATTCCAATAGTTACAGCATATGCCGTAGCCAGCATTGTAGCTAAGAATGTGTTTGTTACTATTTTGGATTTGGTAGTATTTATTTCATGGTTCAAATTACATGGGAAAAAGCTTAATGACACAGCACTAAAATTTGCAGTTATTATTGGTTTTGGAATACTGTATCTCATAATGTTAAGTGCATCGTCAGAACCATCGTATATGCTTAGAACAGAGGTATCGATTTGCAGTCTTTTCTATTTATTTATGGGTATGATTGCATGTTTAAATGAGCTTATAAAAACTAATTCAAAATACAAACGCGCACCATTGATATTGTTAGGAACGTTGGTACTATTTTTTATCTTCCCAGGCAGAATACTTAATTCCTACAACTATTCAAATATCACCTATGACAAGAGTGAAGCTTTAATGAATGATGTTATTGATCAATTTAAGGAAGCAGAAGAAAAGGGAGAAACTGAGCTTGTTCTTGAAATACCAAAGTTTAATGAAGGTGGAAATTGGCCTGTTAGTGTAGAAACTATCGGAGATAGATATAGTAGTGCCTTGTATAGACACAAGATAATTAAACCAGAGATTAAAGTTAAAGACATCATTGTAACCGAGGAGAAGAACGAAAAGTATGGTATTCCGGAAGAAAGGAGTACGGGTTCGTTCTAACAAGGATATAAAAATAACCATGTTGATTATTTATCAGCATGGTTATTTTAGTTTACCTAATGATTCACCTCATAGTATTGTAGTGCATATTGAGGATTGTAAATCGGTTTCATATCCTTATTGATTTCAATTTTATCAAGATTTTCATAGCGTGTTGAGAAAATATAGCTTTCATCCATATCCTTGACCAAATCTAAGGTGTCTGGATTTACAAAGATATATGAGCTAGCCTTTTGAGCTGGCACAAAATAACAAAGCGCCTCCCAGTCCTCCTCAATATAGAAAATACAATCTTTACCTTCTATATTCGATAACAACTTTTCATACTCACGCGAATAAAAATCTTTTGAAGTATGAAAGCCAAGTGCTGCAAAGCTGATTATATTTATCAGAAGGAATACAGAGAAAGATACGTATTTACGATAACTGGTTTTTGTTCTATTTACAATTATAGAATCTACAATATCAAACACCAAATAAAAAGGAATAAATACTATTGGCATCCAATATCTGAAACTGTAAAATGGTGCAACCTTAAGAACAACTAAAACGTAAAGCAAGCCGCAAAGGAGAAGAGCTGTACTATAGGTGTATTTTTCTTTGCCCCTCTTTATAACGACAGCCAAACTAATAATTGCAATGATGGCAAATATTATTGAGGTTACATCAATGGAGGCAGCAGAGCTTAAGGCTTGGCGACCTCTTCCTCCTCTGAAGATGTGATTAAATATATGATGCCATAACAATAAATAAACAACTGCCGATCCGCAGGCTGTGAGAATACAATTCCTTAGTTCTTTATATTTTTTCTCAAGTATTAAATGTATTCCAAAAGCTAAAGAAATAAAAAATAGGAAAATTACAAAATAGTAATGGCTAAGCATTCCCAGAATGGTAATGACAAAATATGCAGGATAGAATCCTTTATCTAGAGTTTTGTCCCAATATTTCTTAAAAAGGTATGCCAGCAAAATAGTAAAGAAGGTGAACTGTGCATACATTCTTATAAGAAGAACAGTATCCATAAAAGCCATACTTGTAGTGTAAGCAAGAATAAATCCAAAAGTCTTTCGACTATCGTGAGTCAGCTCTTTACCAAGTAAGTAAAGTATTGGGATAATCAAAAACATCCAAAAGATATTTACTGCAATGCCATACCACAAGCTATAGGAATCTTTAAATATAGAGCAAATGGTATGGATGAAAAAATAATAGAGTGGAGGATGAACATCGTTAGCCTGATTACTTAAAACATTACCATAATTAAAGGTGTTCTCTGGGCTAACTTCCATAAAGTCTTTATAAAAACCTTCGCCCGAATACTTCTTTCCGAATTCGATGTCAGGACAAATACTGCCAATGTTATTGGCAAGTCCAAAGGTCCAAACCTCATCAACATTGTAGTCCATTTTTCTATAGGTAAAAAACAGAGTAAGTACTGTTGAAATTAATAATAGAATTACGATGAAACGTCTATCAATTTTACTCATAAACTAATCCCCTTAAAATGAAATGTACGATACTAATAATAGATGTTTTTGAGGTGCCATTCAATATAATTTTCTACTAGCTGGCCGTTTTATTGAGAGAGTATTAGGTTATAACATAATAGAAGATGAGACCTACTTGGTGTTTTTGTAATAAACAGTGAGTATTATTGTTTAATCAACAAATTATTATATCACGTAGTTAAATAGTGTGATAGTATACTTCTTGCGGTTGCTCGAGATTAATGAAATCTCCTATATTGCTAGAATGTTTGTGACCCGAAAAATGATTTCAAAACATCCTTGAGCAAATATATATATTAGGAGAATAAATTATGAAAACAATGGAGGAACTGCGCCGGAATTTCAAGTTGCTGGATTCTGGTGTGGCAGGTGCGAATTACACGTATCTGGACAACAGTGCGACTATGCAGGTTCCTGAAAGTGTGTTGGAAAGCATATGTGATTTTTATCACACCAGTAATTCCAATATCCATAGAGGAATTCATGCATTAAGCGAAAAAGCTACCGATTATTATGAGGAAGCAAGGGAGAAAACCAGAGAATTTATTGATGCCAAATATCCAGAGGAAATAGTCTTCACATCTGGTACAACAGGCTCAGTAAATATGGCTGCACAGATGGTAGAGCATCTCATTTCTGAGGACAGCGTGATAATTGTTTCAGAGATGGAGCATAATTCTAATTTTTTACCATGGCTGGCATTATCAAAAAGAAAGAAGGCAACTCTTAAAATCATTCCAGTTTTGGCTGATGGAACACTTGATTATGATGCCTTCGAAAATATGCTTTCTGAAAAGGTAGCGATAGTTTCTGTTACAGAATGTTCTAATGTAACAGGAATTAAAAATTCAGTAGATAGAATCATTAAATCTACTCGTGAAAAAACAAATGGACTGGTTTTGATAGACGGTGCACAGGGAGTAGTGCACGGAAGAAAGAGTATTTCAAAGCTTGGTCCAGACTTTTATGTTTTTTCTGGTCATAAGATTGGAGCCCCAACTGGTACAGGAGTTTTATATGTAAAGAAGGAGCTTCAGAACAAGCTTAGACCAGGTTACTTTGGCGGCGGAATAGTTTATCAGGTATACCACGACGATGCAGTATTTTTTGATGGAGCAAGAAAGTTCGAGGCTGGCACACCTAATTATGTAGGAGTAATTGGACTGGGTGCTGCTATTGATTTTTGGCTTGATGCTGAGAAGAATATTGGCAAAGAAGTAATTGAGGAGTCCGAAGCTTCTATTATGAAGAAGCTTGAGGAAGAGTTAGGAAAAATTGATGGTATTAATATATTAGGAAAACCTGATAAGCGTTTCGGTTGTCTCTCATTTACAACTAATAAGCTTCATTCCTACGATGTATGCAAAATGTTAGACAGCTACAACATTGCTGTTAGAAGTGGACACATGTGTGCTCATAATTACCTTCGTGCTTTGGGGGCAGAGAGTATCGTAAGAGTTTCGATTGCACCTTACAACACAATGGAAGAGATTCTTTATTTTGTTGATTGTATGAAGGAAATCTTATCTGTACCTGCCATGGAAGGAAGAACAGAATGTGGAAGAATGTCCATGGAAGATGTTGAGAGAGAGATTATCAATGATTTTGCTGAGATTGGCTCAGGAATCAATCAGTACGCCCTTATCACTGCATGTGCAGATGAGTTGCAGGAGCTTCCAGAGGAAGAGCAGAATGAGGATAATCTTGTTAAGAGCTGTCAGGTAAACACATGGCTCAAAACCGATTGGGTGGAGAATAAATTCTCTTTTGAGGCCGACAGTGAATCCGTGGTTGTAAGAGGCGTTATGTCACTTCTACAGGATATTTACATGGATAGAACAAAAGAGGAAGTGGAAAACTATAACTGCAAATTGATTCATGCAGATTTTGTTAAGAACTTCCTTAACCATGATCAGATAAATGGAATTAATGAAATATTAGCCAAAGTTCAGCAAGAGGCTATATAAAAAAAGTGGCTCGGGTTTTCCTGAGCCACTTTCTTTATCTATGAATTTAAAATAGCCTGTACCTGGTCGCGCTTTTCAAAGAGGACGCATCCACCTACATGGTCATCCTTAAGGATATCTGTATCCTGAAGTACCTTGAACAGTCTTGAAGAAATAGCACCCTTTAGGGAAGCCTCTTTTACATTTGTATCTGAATAAGGAGAGAAAGGACATGGCTCTGCCCCGCCGTGAGAGTTAATATGGAAAAATCCTCTTCCGGCAGCCACGCATCCACCGGATGATTTTTCATCTCCAGGGAATGAGATGAATACCATCTCCTCATACTTTTCTCTAAGCTCTGCAATACGTGCTCTAAGCTGTTCTTCCTGTGCTTCTGATAATGCTAAATCCTTACTCTCATCTGAGACAGGGACATATTCGACGAATATAACAGCTTTACAGCCATAGCCACCAAGCATTTGAATAAAATCATCTGATAAAACATCTTCAAAATTTTCTGTGGTAACTGTCACTGAATTTCCAAAAATCAAATCCTTCTTTTTGAAGGTTTCCATATTTGAAATTAACTTGTCGTAAATGCCTTCACCTCTGCGGTTGTCGGTTGCTTCTTTATGACCTTCTATACTCATGATAGGCACAAGATTTCTGTTCTTATCAAACATCTCAAAATATTCATCGCTTATAAACACACCATTTGTGAATATTGGAAAAAGAATATTTGGAATATTACTTGCAGCTTTGATAACACCTTTTCTAAGAAGTGGTTCTCCACCAGCAAGAAGAATAAAGCTGATTCCTAATTCCTCAGCCTCGTTGAAAATCTTTAACCATTCTTCATCTGACATCTGATTTACTGGCTCACAATCCTTTGTAGCCTCATTCTGTCTGGAATAGCAGCCTGCACAATGAAGATTACAGCTACTGGTGATTGATGCAATCAAAAATGGAGGAACATGCAATCCTTCATCCTTATATTTTTTTCTGACATTTGAAGCCTTCTTCGAAGCCATTGCAAACTTTGCCATGAAAATACTTTCAGCAGGATTCTTCAAAGTGGCTCTAACTGCATCCTTAACAACTCTTTCCACGCCCTTTGTCATATAGGACTGGATATCAAAATTCTCATTACCCATTAAAAACCTCTAAAACATTTTGCTTAATTTAATTGCGTTCAATATAATATACCTTCTCCTATGATAATGTCAATAGTATTAATATTATACATCTTAAAATTTTAAAAGAGTATAATGATAGTATGTAAAGAATATAAGTGGGGTATACAATGGCAGAATGTGGGGTATGTTATCGACATTGTAAAATTTCAGAAGGGGGCTTTGGCTTCTGTGGAGTGAGAACCTGCAGGGATGGAAAAGTAGTTCCAGATAATTATGGAATGCTTACATCTATTGCACTAGATCCAATCGAGAAAAAGCCACTTAACAGATTCTATCCTGGAAGCAGGATATTATCTGTTGGAAGCTATGGCTGTAATTTACGCTGTCCATTTTGTCAAAACTATCAGATATCCTGGTCTGATGAGGTGACATACACAAAGCGTGAAGCCAGATATGTTTCGCCAGAAGAGTTGGCAGAAATTGCAGAAGACCAGAAGAAAAACGGAAATATCGGTGTTGCCTTTACCTATAATGAACCATTGATTTCCTATGAATTTATTCTGGATACAGCGAAGCTGCTTAAGCAAAGAGAATTAAAAACTGTACTGGTTTCAAACGGAATGGCTGATGTTGATACAGTTGGAGAATTGTTTGAGTATGTGGACGCCATGAATATAGATTTAAAGGGCTTTACTGACAGTTATTATGAAGAGCTGCTGAAGGGCAATCGGCAGATGGTAATGGATTTTATCACTGAGGCTGTGAAGCATTCTCATGTAGAGCTTACTACGCTGATTATTCCAGGGGAAAATGATAGCGATGAGGAAATACTTGAACTTAGTCAGTGGATAGCATCATTGTCTGAGGAGATTCCACTTCATCTATCAAGGTTTTTCCCTAGATTTCATATGACAGACAGGGATGCTACTCCAGTGGATAAGGTTTATCATTTAAAGAGTATTGCAGAGAAAAATTTGAGGTACGTTTATACAGGTAACTGCTAATTGATTGGGAGGAAAAAGATGGGGATTTTAGCTGCATTTATGGTTCCACATCCGCCTATGATAGTTCCTGCTGTAGGCAGAGGCGGCGAGGAAATCGTTCGGAAAACTATTAATTCTTATGAAGCTGTGGCAGATGAGATTGCAAAGCTTGAGCCTGAGACAATCATCATCACCAGCCCTCATAGTATTATGTACTCAGATTATTTTCATATCTCGCCAGGACATGGTGCCAGAGGGAGCTTTGCAAGATTCAACGCACCTCAGGTGACTTTTGAGGAACAGTATGACGAAGAACTCCGAGATAGAATCTGCCTGCTTGCAGATAAAGAAGAATTCTCAGCTGGAGATTTAGGTGAAAAGGATCCAGAGCTTGACCATGGAACAATGGTGCCACTGTGGTTCATTCGAAATAAATACAAAGGTGGAAAGATAGTTCGTATCGGTCTGTCTGGTCTTAGCCTGTTCGACCATTATCATTTGGGCCAGCTAATTCAAAGAGCAGTAAATGACTGTGGTCGCAAGGTGGTTTTTGTTGCAAGCGGAGATTTATCTCATAAGCTCCAACCAAGTGGACCTTATGGCTTTGCAAAGGAAGGTCCTGTCTATGATGCAAAGATTATGGATGTGGCTGGGCGTGCTGCCTTTGATGAAATGTTTGATTTTAGCGAGGATTTGTGTGATAAAGCAGCTGAGTGCGGTCATCGTTCCTTTGTGATTATGGCTGGTGCGCTTGATGGAATAAATGTCGAAGCAAAGGTGTACTCTCATGAGGATGTGACAGGTGTTGGTTATGGCATAGCCTCGTTCTATCCAAAGGGCGAGGATGACAACCGTAACTTTAGAGATATTTTTATGGATAAACTTAAGGGTGAGCTGGAAAAGAAAGTTGCTAATTCCGATGATTATGTAAAGCTTGCAAGGAAATCACTTGAAAGCTTTATTATGCATGGCAAGATAATAGATGTTCCAGAGGGCCTTCCAGCAGAGATGCTCGAAAAACAGGCAGGAGCTTTTGTGTCCATTCATAAGACAGGAAGACTGCGTGGTTGTATCGGTACCATCATGCCTACTGCGGAAAACGTGGCGGTGGAAATTATACGAAATGCAATAAGTGCCTCCACAAGGGACCCTAGATTTAACCCAATCGGGCCAGAGGAGCTTCCATATCTCGATGTAAATGTGGATGTGCTTGGAGCCCCTGAGGATATCGATTCTCCATCACAGCTTGATGTAAAACGATATGGCGTAATTGTTAGCGCAGGACATCGCAGAGGTTTGTTGCTTCCGGATTTGGAAGGGGTTGATTCTGTGGAACAGCAGATAGCAATAGCCCGTCAAAAGGGTGGCATTAGAGAAGATGAAGAAGTAAAGCTTCAAAGATTTGAAGTGGTAAGACATATATAGTTTTTGTTGCATACAGAGGACTGTCGTTTTGGCAGTTCTCTTTTCCTTTTGCACAATTAAAGGCCGGATGAGGTGTGACTCATCTGGCCTTGTTAATTAAGTTTAGCGTTCAAATGGTATGCCTGTATCAATATTTTTTCTTTCCACAATTCATCTTCAGCATCTAAAAGGTACGTTTCATATCCATATTGTTTTCCATTTGAAGCGATGATTTTTTCATCATCAATGTGAAAGGCGATTCTGTACTTGCTTGGCATTTTCTGCGGAAGAATAGTAGTATTATCTTTCTGCACTTCTTTTAGATGTCTCTGACCATTTACTATTCCATCAAAACGAATATTATACAATCTAAATAGGTGTCTGATATAGCTTTCCGTTCTGAAGGAGGAGGTATAAACCCATACCTCAAAGCCGAGCTCCTGAAGTTCATTAATCAACGCAGGAGTGCCCAGCCGCAGTCGTTCTTTATAAATTTTATTGAAGGGAAATGCGGGTGGCTCTTCAACCCTGTGAGTGTCAGGTGACACAAACAAAACCTCATCAAGATCGAAGGATATACGCATTTTCTCACCAGCATTATTAATCATAAGAAGGTAGCTCCTTAATAATGTTGATTACATCTCTAGACCAGTGTTCTGGATCATTGATTGGATATACACGGAATTCATTGGCTACATTGTCAAACATACTGACTTCAGCATTATCGAGATGTAGAGTGTATAGATAGTTGTCGACATAAAGTGCTTCCATCAGCTTTTTGTCCTCAGGGTTAGTTCTTTTTGAGGTACCGGTAACTATACCAGTAGCAGTTAAATGATATTTACGCAACAAGGCTTTAATATAATCAGTAGAATAGTAATTCATACTGTATACCCAAATATCAAAACCGTTTTTTTCAAGCATTCTAAACAAGGCAGGGATTCCCAATCTCAGCCTGTCTGGGTAAATCTTGTTAAGTGGAAATGGTAGTGCTTTTTCAGCCTGTCCCTGCTTGCCGTTGTAGAAAACAACCTCGTCCAAATCAAGGGTAACTCGTTTGTTGTGCTCTGAATGTTGAACGATTTCTTTGATTTCCTGATTATGAACTACATTTACCACCTGAATAGGAATCTTTGGGTAACCCAGTCTCATGGCCGCAGCCCATCTGTGATGACCATTTAGAATCATATAGCCATCAGGATGAATTCGCTCCACTACTATTGGTTCCTCACCCATAAAGTAATTTTGATAGACTCTTTCAGAGTTTAGAAACTTTTTTTCATAGTCCGAGATGATTCGATAACTTGGGCCAACTGAAGGCTGTGAAAACTCATCATCAGGATTAGGGTGCAGATTTTCACATTTGCATCGTCTTACCAAAAGGCGATGAAGCAGACCGGACCTTATTGGAATGGCCACACCGTCATGTCGTTCTATTTCATCAGCTATATATGTTTCAAATTGTGTATTGCTTTCCATAGGCTACCCTTTTTTGTGGATAAATCACATGTTTACTATTTTACAGGTACGCAATGCTTATCGTTAATGTCACAAACCTTCTGGACACGACGACGGTATTTCTCCTCCATGAGTGGATCTGTATTAAGCCATGTCTTTACAACTTCCATGGCCATCAAGCCACCGATGATTTTTGCGCCCAGGCAGAGGATATTAGAATCAGTATGCTGTCTTGCGAGAGTAGCGCAGAGTGGATCCTGACATACTGCCGCATAGCAGCCATTGATTTTGTTAGCGATAAGAGCGCTACCGTAGCCAACGCCATCACAGAAGATGCCTCTGTCACATTCGCCCTTTGCCACTGCAAGGGACGCTGGGTAAACAAAATCTGAAAGATCACAGCTTTCCCCATCATAAGTACCAAAATCTACAACTTCATATCCGTTACTCTCAAGATATGCCTTAATTTCATTCTTCATTTCTGTTCCTGCATGATCATTTGCCATTGCAATTTTCATATGGAATACCTCCTAAAATATATGGATTCTTGTAGGTGTTTTCTATGATTCCTTGCCTACAAGAAGTCTTGTATAACTGTGATTTCATCACAGCTTCTTTTTATAAACACCTCTACAATATCATAAATATGTGAAGACTTAATAGATTTTTTAGAATTAATTCATTGCATTTGGAGTTTTAGTTTGCATAATTATAGATATAAGGTGTTATCTATTACCTGATTGAAATATTCAATTGTTAATCCTTGAAAATTTAGTAATAGAATCTGAGAAAGGTAACAGAAAAGCATTAAAAAGAGTGATTTTCTAATTTGCTGGAGGGATGATGAAAAAGTTTAAAGATAAATCCTGGTATCCACTTACCGTTTCAATTTGCATAGGAGTAGTACTTTTTGTACTTTTGATAAGGCTGGGCACAGTTTTAAACATAATTGGTTCTTTCCTGGGATTCTTTTCCACAGTTTTATTTGGAGCAATCATAGCTTATATAGTTAATCCGCTGGCAATGTTTCTCAGAAGAAAAGTTTTTGGAAAGCTTAAAAATGAAAAGACAAAGGCTACACTGGGTAATGCCTGCGCATTCCTTTTGTTGATTGTTATTTTGGTATTTATCGGTGTTCTTGTTATTCCTCAGCTGATAGACAGCGTTAAAATCTTCGCTCAGAATTTTAATGGCTATGTGGACGGGCTGCAGAGAACACTTACTGCAATTGGCGTATCAAATTCAACTTTGGATTTAAGTAGTTTTGTCAATAATTCAAAGGATTTGTTAAATACCATTAAGGATTATGCTTCTAAAAATATGGATACAATTATGTCAGCCACAGCTGATGTAGGAAAGGGTGTTGGTCAGGCATTTATAGCACTTTTGCTTTCAATTTACTTCCTTGCTGAAAAGGATAAGCTTAAGGCTGGCGGCGCAAGATTCTTAAAAGCCCTATGTAAAGATCAATATGAAAAGGTTGAATATATAATCAAGCAAAGCGATAAGATTCTTAACTGCTATATCGTTTATAACCTTATCGATGCAATGGTAGTTGGTATTGTAAATGCGATATTCATGACAATAGTTGGAATGCCATATGCAGGACTTGTTTCCGTGCTTGTTGGTATCTTTAACATTATCCCTACATTCGGCCCTGCCATTGGTGCAGTAATTGGAGGCTTCCTGCTTCTTTTGGTGGAGCCATGGTATGCAGTAGCTTTCTTGATTTTCACAGCTGTACTTCAGACACTTGATGGCTATGTAATCAAGCCTAAGCTTTTTGGCGATTCTCTGGGTGTTTCAGGTCTTTGGATTCTCATTGGCATCGTGGCTGGTGGAAAGATGTTTGGTGTGGTAGGAATCCTTCTTGCTATCCCTATGGTTGCCATCCTGGACATGATTTATCATAAATTCCTTCTTCCATTCCTGGAGAATAAGGATGAGGAAGAGAGTGAAAAGGAAGAGCATTAAGAGTCTGAAGAGCCGGAAGGGCCGGAAGAGCGTTCATATGGTTATATTGTAGGATTTGTAGGAACCCGTGAGATTCACGGGTTCTTTTTTATGTGAGATATCTCATGAGATTTCTATTATGAACTTTTTTTTATTAGGAAGACATTTTTATTTAAGAAAACTTTTTGTTGTTTGGTGAGTAAAGCAGGTTAATTCTCATGCATATTAAAATAACTTGTGTATGTAATATGGTTGTAAATTGAAATTTGACAAAATGGTAGCTAGGTGTTATATTTGTTCACAAGTTATAAAAACATATCTATTTTTATCACTTTTGTGGCGGCTCGCCACGTTTTTTCGATTATATTTTGATTTTGTATATTGTATTTTGGTCAGGTGATAGGCATTGAATTGCCTGTTTACGGAATATTGACAGTTTATATGGAATTATTACGTAGGCGTTTTTCTAATTTATTGTCTGATTACGGAACAATGAGAGAACATAGTCTTTTTTTACGTAGGGATAGTGCGCTATATGATCTAGTTTTATAGGATTAGCTAAGATTTACTACGTAAAATCAAATGCAAACCAGCCATTATTCCGTAAAGACACCTGATTTATCAAAAATGGTTACGGAAGAATAGTGGTGTTTTGTCGTATGTTCCGTAAATGACATTGAAACTTAAGAATGGAGGAATAAACAATAGAAAATTATAAGAAAGAACTCGAGTATCAATTGCTAGAAGTACAGGAATTATTAAAGAAATCTAATAGGAATGTGGCTAGATATAAGGATTTACCGAACTCTCATGTTTATATTTCATACAGTAATGGTAGTCCTCAGTATTATTTAAAATCTGCAGATAAGCCTAGACATTATGTTAAGAGAAAAGACGTTAGAAATATTGCAAAATATGCCCAACGAGATTATGAAAATGAGATGAATAAGCAGTTAGTATTTTTGGAAAAGAAACTTACTCATTTTTTAGATTGGTATGACATAGAAAAAATAAAAGAATATGACAACTATTCTCCCGCTAAGCGGGCATTGATAAAACCTCTAGTTCCTTCGGATTACTTATTTGCCGAGGAATGGTACAAAGAACATCCTGGTCAACGTAATTCATACCCCGAAGAGGGAATGTATCAAACCAACCGTGGTGAAATGGTGCGCTCTAAATCAGAGAAGATTATTGCTGATGCCCTAGCTAAGTATGGGGTTCCATATCAATATGAGCCAGTTTTAGAATTGGGATATAACACAGTTTATCCAGATTTTGCAGTGCTAAATTTGAGAACACGAAAGACTCTTTATTGGGAGCATTTAGGTATTGTTTCAGATATGGAGTATGCTACAAAGAACTTTATAAAGATACAGAATTATGAGAAGAATGGCTACCTTCTGGGCAAGGACTTAATTACCACAATGGAATCGACAGACTTACCTATCGACATAAAGCTTGTAGAGCAGAAAATAAGGGAGTTTTTATTGTAGCTTTGCTATGCAACAAACTTCAGATTTAGTATACTAATTCAAAATGACGAGCTAAAAGGAAGAATGCTTGATTTTAGAATAAATGAAATGCAGAAAGTTTGGGGAACCAGATATGAGAACTAAATACGTAATAGTGCTTCCAAATTATTGATATAGATGTGGTGGTAAAACCTGATGATGTCAGTGAGGCAATCGAGGCATTAGCGGGGAATGGTTATATTCATGAAGGAAACCTGGGAATTGAAGGCCGAGAGGCATTTAAATATGAAGGAAAAAAGTATTTGCAGACGCATCACTTGTATGTATGCCCAGAGGATTCAGCAGAGTTGAAAAGACATCTGGCATTCAGAGATTACTTGAGAAGGCATCCTCAGGACAAAGAAAAGTATGGTAATGTGAAACTTGGGGCGGCAAGAAAATATCCTGATGATATAGAAAAATATATTGAGTATAAGTCGCCAGTAATAGAAGAGATATATGCTTCTATGGGCATTACCAAATAGATATATTACGAGGGGAATTAGATATGAATATTGAAATTAAAAAGATGAAGTCCGACGAGGAAATCAGAGGCAAAGCGTATGTCCATTGGAAATCCTGGCAGGATGCTTATAAAGGTGTAGTTGCGCAGGATTATTTGGATGGGTTGACCATAGAAAAGTGTGAAGACATTGCATTTAAATTTCCAGAGAATACATTCATTGCTAAAGATGGAGATAAGGTAGTGGGATTTGCTACCTATGGTAAGTATCGTAATGACGAACTGACAGATGCTGGAGAGATATATGCCATCTATGTTTTAGAAGATTATTATGGGTCTGGTGTGGGACAATCTCTTATGCAGGCTAGCTTGGGAGAGCTTGATTACCCAATGATTGCGCTGTGGGTATTGAAAGAAAATGGTCGTGCGATTCGCTTCTATGAGAAATGTGGATTTCAATTAGATGGAAGAGAAGAAGAAATCAACCTGTGTGGCCCGATTAAGGAAGTGCGGATGATTTTTGAACGTTAAAATATGGTAACCCGTGATTTTCACGGGTTCTTTTTATATTCTGCTATGCAACAATCTGCTGATTTAGTATACTAATTGGAAATAGATGCGTAGATGGGAGGATGCTATGATTACTGGAATACATCATATTTCTATGAAATGCGGTTCGGAAGTAGAGTTAAATAAAACTAAGGATTTTTACATCAATTTGCTTGGACTAAAAATGCTTAGAACCTGGCCAGACGGAATCATGATTGATGCTGGAAATACCCTGCTAGAAATATTTACTAACGGTGAAGGCATCAAAGAGCTGGGGGCGATTCGTCATATCGCATTCGCTACTGATAATGTGGATGAAATAATTGAGAAGGTAAGATCTGCGGGGTACGAAGTATTCAAAGAGCCAACAGATGTTGTAATTGCTTCAACACCTGAATTGCCAGCGAAAGTAGCATTTTGTTATGGACCTCTTGGAGAAGAAGTAGAATTCTTTCATGAAAAGTAATAGGACCTGTAGATGAATTCAAATTTTTCAAGTAAGAAAAACTAATTAGAATTGAAAATGGAGGGTTGAGCTATGAAGTATGTATGTGATGTATGTGGTTATGTTTACGATGAAGAGGTGGGAGAGCCTGATTGGGATGTTGAGCCAGGTACAAAATTCGAGGATTTGCCAGAGGATTTTGTATGCCCAGTCTGCCTGGTCGAAAAGGAACATTTCAAACCTGTAGAAGAGTAAAAGCAAATCATAGGAGGAAACCAATATGAAGGTATATTGCTATGAAAGATGTACAACCTGTAAGAAGGCCTTAAAGTGGTTAGATGATAATGGAATCAAGTATCAGCTAATCGATATCAAGGGGGATCATCCAGACGAGAAGATTCTCAGGGATGCCCATAAGAAGAGTGGTGTTGAGCTGAAGAAGTTCTTTAATACAAGCGGACAGCTCTATAGACAGATGGAGCTTACCAAGAAATTACCAGAGATGTCTGATGATGAAAAATTCAAGCTTTTGGCATCAGACGGTATGCTTGTAAAGAGACCACTTGTTATTACAGATGATGCGGTGCTTCTTGGATTTAAAGAGGCTGAATGGACAGAGGTGCTTAAGTAGGACTAGAGGATTTGAGGCATGAAGATTGGAGTTATTTCAGATGTTCACAGCAACGTTGTGGCATTAAAGGCGGTTATAGATTACATGGAAGCAGAGGGGTGCGAGGAATATCTTTTTCTGGGAGATTATGTGTCGGACACTCCTTACACGAGAGAAACACTGGATTATTTATATGAATTTATAGATACCCACACCTGTCAGCTTCTCAGAGGAAACAGGGAAGAGTATATGCTTAATCATCGAAATGCGGTGCTAGAAGGCAGGGATGAAGAAAAGTGGATTTACAATTCTGCCTGTGGCAATTTACTTTTCACCTACGAGCTTTTGACAGAAGAAGATTTGGATTTCTTTGATAAGCTTCCTATTTCCTTTGATTATGAGAAGCCTGGATATCCAACAATCAAATGTTGTCACGGTTCACCAGTAAAATCAAACGAAAGAATACCACTTGATGGTGAGGCGGCTAGAAAATGGTTTGAAAAAATCGATGCCAACTATCTGCTTTGTGGTCACACTCATTACCCTGGAGAATATTCATATGGTGACAAACATTATTTCAATTCTGGCAGTGCGGGAATTGCAATCAATGATGCAGGATTGGCTCAGTGCATTATCTTGGAAGATATCACTATTGATGGTAAAAAGGAGTGGAAACCTACATTTCTAAAAATTCCATTTGATAACAAAAAAGTTGTATGCGACATCGTAGAAAGCGGCCTATTGGAGAAGGCTCCTTGGTTCGTAAACACAAATATTCAGGTGCTTTTAACAGGCGAAGACAACTCATATGAAATGGTTGAGTGTGCTGCGAAGCTTGCTGAGGAAGCTGGCGAGATTTGGCCATTGGTGGATGATAAATTTTTCGCAATAGCAGCAGAGAAGTATAATATCCATGACTATAGGGAAGAATATGGATTGCTTGGATGAAATGAGCGGCACAGTATAAATAAAACATCAATAATCAGACAATAAAATAGGAGGGACAACATGCAGATTTCAGATATCGATTATGGAAACTCCTTTGATTGGGGAAATACGTCAAAGGATTATGCAAAGTACAGAGACATCTATCCAGAAGAGTTTTACCAGAAGATTTTATCGCTGGGCCTCTGCAAAGATGGGCAGAAAGTTCTGGATATCGGCACAGGCACTGGAGTCCTTCCAAGGAATATGTATAAATACGGAGCCAAGTGGATTGGAACGGATATCTCTGAAAATCAGATTGAGCAGGCAAAACGACTTGCTGCTGAAAGTGGAATGGATATAGATTTCTACGCAAGTCCAGCTGAGCAGGTTGATTATCCTGATAACACCTTTGATGTAATCACGGTTTGCCAGTGCATCTGGTATTTGGACCCTAAAGTCATAAATGAAAAGTTTGCCAGGATGCTGAAGCCTGACGGAAAACTTCTCATCTTATACATGGGCTGGCTGCCTTACGAGGATAGATTGGCAGGAAAAAGTGAGGAGATTATTTTAAAGCATAATCCAAATTGGTCCAGCTACGGAGATACGATACATCCAGTATTTGTGCCAGATGAGTTACTGGACAACTTTAACATTATCAAGCGTGAGGAGTTTCCTATGGAGGTCACTTTCACCAGAGATGGCTGGCATGGTCGCATGCGCGCCTGTAGAGGTGTGGGAGCAGCCATGAATGAGGAACAGATTAAGGCATGGGACGAGGAACATTGGAATATGATGTTGGAAAATGCGCCTGATATTTTCCCAGTAAAACACTATATGTCTTATGCAGAATTGCAGTTGAAAAAGTAAAAGATTAGTTATTGATAGGAGATAAAAACATGGTAAAACACATTATATTATGGACACTTAAGGATGAGCTTTCTGCTGAGGAAAAAGAGCAGGTAAAGAAGGGAATCAAAGAAGGTCTGGAAGGACTTGCAGGAAAGATTCCAGGAATGATTGATATTAAGGTAAAAATCAATGGTCTCGCCAGCTCAAATGCAGATTTGATGCTTGATTCCACATTTGAGAGCGAGGAGGCTCTTAAGGGCTACGCTGTACACCCAGAGCATGTAGCAGTGGCAGATGGAAAGGTTAGACCTTACACAAAAATTAGAAGCTGCCTCGACTTTGAAGTGTAGAGGGATTGGAGGAAACTATGAGCAAGAAATTAGCAGTTATCTTTCCTGGGGTGGGCTATCACACAGATAAGCCACTTCTCTATTATTCAAAAAAACTTGCTAAAAACAAGGATTACGAAATCGTAGAAATAAAGTATGATTTGCCAGAGGCAGGCACGGTAATAAAAGCAGATGCGGAAAAGCGTCAGCAGGCTTTTGATACTGCTTTTGAGCAGGTTACGGAGCAGTTAAAAGATATCGTATTTACGGACTATGAAAAGGTGGTTTTCATAGGAAAAAGTATCGGTACAGCTTTGGCTGCAAGATATAATATGACCTATGAGCTGGAGGCAGATCAGATTATCTTCACCCCAATAGAAACAACCTTTGCCTTTGTAAATCCATGCGAGGGCTTTGTTTTCCATGGGGATGCTGATCCACTTTGCGATACCGATATGTGCACACAGCTTAGTGATGAGTTGTCACTGACATATGTGGTAATTCCAGATGCAAACCATTCTCTTGAAACAGGAGATGTAGCGGTTGATATTGCCAATCTTCAGAAGGTAATGGAGATGGTTGATAAGTTATTATAAGATATACAGCCGCCTCAAATGTGGCATTAAGATTTAGTTATAAGGTTAGGAAATTGAAATGAGACTTTTATTTGTTAGACATGGAGACCCAGATTATGTAAATGATACACTTACAGAAAAGGGACATCGAGAAGCGAAGCTTTTGGCAGACGTTATTGAGCAGTATCGTATAGACGAAGTGTATCAGTCGCCGCTAGGCAGAGCCAAGGATACCGCCAGCTACAGCTGCAAGAAGTTAGGCATCGAGCCGATTACATTAGATTGGTTAAAGGAATTTCCAGCACAGGCGAATCCTAATATTTCAGAAGATGTGCGTAGGGCTTATGCTAATGAGCTTCAGAAGGATGAAACAACGGGAGAATACAAGTCTCATATCTTATGGGATGTTTTACCATCTTATTATATTGACCATCCAGAGCTTTTTGATAGAAATGGCTGGAGGGAATCGACACTGGTTAAGGCCAGCAACATGCCAGCTTTGTATGATGAGGTGACTGGCGAGTTTGAAAAGTTTTTGAAAGCTAATGGCTATGAAAAAGATGGCATGGCTTACAGAGTTTCAGAGAATAACGACAAGACCATAGCCTTCTATTGCCACTATGGATTGACTTCGTTACTGCTATCATATTTGTGGAACGTATCACCTTTTGTGGTATGGCAGTTTACTGCTTTGGCACCAACATCTGTTACTGAAGTGGTTACAGAGGAGAGAGAAAAAGGAATTGCTACATTTAGAACTCTTCGTGCAGGTGAAATAACGCATTTACGAATCGGAGATGAAGAACCATCTTTTTCAGCAAGATTTTGCGAAAGATATGAAAATGTAGATGAAAGACATTAGAGAGAGGAATTATTATGTCATATTTAATTAAAGATACAACAAAAGAAGAAAGAGAACAGATTGTCAAAGAGTCACTTGGAAATATTGAGGCAAATTGTGACGGTTGCATGGCTGGACTGGCTGAAATGTATCAGGATTACATCGATGGCAAAAAGGAACTTAGAGAAATCAACATGGAGTTCAATGCTCGATATGTAAAAGATAATGATATGGAAACACGTGGTTCTAGCTGCGTGATGTAAATAAAATAATTAGTAAAAGGAAGAAGGAAAATGCAGATTGGAAGTTCAAATGATACAGCAGCTGTAAAAGCACAGTATGCTACATCAAAATCATATGATGTTAGAGTAAAATTTCATGATATGTATTCTACAAATAAGCAGGGCTACAGTAACTGGCTTGTTTCTAACTATGATATCCGTGAAGGCATGAAGGTGCTTGAGCTTGGCGGAGGCCCAGGCGGTTTGTGGGTAGGAAGAGAAGATATTATTGATAGATGCAGTAAATTCGTATTTACGGATTTTTCTGAAGGAATGCTTGAAAAAGCAAAAGAGAATCTTGGGGAACGCGATAATCTGGAATATCGTGTAGCTGATATTCAGAATTTAGATTTTGAAGATGACGAATTCGATGTTGTAATTGCAAACGGAATGCTTTATCATGTGCCAGATTTGGAGAAAGCACTTAGCGAAGTTAGAAGAGTACTTAAGGATGGCGGAGTATTTTACTGCGCTACTTTTGGCGAGAATAACTTTACAGATAAGCTTGCTGAGTGGTTTGAATTAGGTGGTGAGGAGTTCCATCCAAATCACAATTTTACATTACAAAATGGTGGAGAAAAGTTGCAGAAAGAATTCAATGAAGCGAAAGCAATTGTCTTTGAGGATTCTCTTCACATAACTGAAATGGAGCATCTTGTTGAGTATCTTCAGAGTCTTGCAGCTTTCAAGGCAGTTTTGGATTTACCAGTTGAGAAAATCAGGGAGATTCTTTCAGCACATTTTGTAGACGGAGCAATTGATTTGCCTAAGGAATATGGAACCTTTGCGTGCCAGTAGAGTATAGCTTGATTTACGAGGACTAGATGGATAACTTGTTTTGCGAAGGCTTAAAAGAAAACAACATAGAGAAACTTTTGTCGGTGCCTAAGAGTGATCTGCATAATCATTCAACAAAAGGTTGCAGAAGACAGTGGCTTTCCAAGCAGCTTCAGGTGGATATTCCTAAACCGCCACAGCATCTTAATGGACTTGATGGAATGCAAGATTGGTTTCAGTCTTCCATCAAGCCTTTTTGTAATGGATATGAAAACATGGTGCTCAGATGGAAAGGGGCATTTGCAGAGGCGAAGCGAAATAGTATTAAGCGCCTTGTAATGAACTTCGGTACAGCTGAAGTAGACCAAGTTGGTACAGTAGAAGATTTTAAAAATCTCCTTGAGGGATTTCACAACGAATACTGTCCAGATGCGATTTTTGAAGCAGAGTTAACATATCCATCTTTCTGCGATGTGGAAGCTGCAGCAGAAGAGATAGATAAGTATCTTGGCACAGGCTATTTCAAAGCAATAGATGTGTGTGGTGGCGAGAATATGAAGCCATTTGAAGCATTTCTCCCCCTGTATAGGAAAGCAGAAAAATATGGCCTGGTTAAGAAAATGCACGTGGGAGAGACTGGAAGTGCCGAGGATGTAAGAAGAGCTGTTGAGGTACTGGGACTAGCAGAGGTGCATCATGGAATCAATGCATCAACCTCGAAGGAAACTATGAGATTCCTTGCGGATAATCAGATACAGTTGAATGTCTGTCCAAGCAGCAATGTGATGCTAGGATTTGCAAAAGATTACGGGACACACCCGATTAAGATACTGGTTGAAAACGGAGTTAAGGTCACCATCAATACCGATGACCTTCTTATTTTTGATTCATCAATCGAGAATGAATATCTTAGACTTTATCAATCAGGCACACTTACAGCAGAACAGTTAGACGAGATTAGAAAAGTGGGATTGGGAGAAAAGTGATGATATTTTTAATGCGACATGGTGAAGATGACAATACAAGATTGGGAGGCTGGAGTGATGCTGGGCTTTCAGTGAAGGGAAGAGAACAGGTTGAAAGAGCCTGTGATTTTTTCGATGGCAATTCACAGGACATAAGATATATTTTTGCCAGTGATTTGCAGCGTGCGAAAGACACAGCTGATATAGTTTCAAAATATCTAGATTTACCAGTTACTCAGCTTAAGGAGTTTAGAGAGACAAACAATGGTGATTTGGCAGGTATGCCTAAGGAAAGATTTCAGAAGGAATATCCAGGGCTTTATTATGCTTCCTTAGATTGGGAACAGAAATATCCTAATGGAGAAAGCCCTAAGGATTTTTATAATCGAATCAAGGAAGCTTGGGGTAAGTTTAAAGTAAGCACAGAAGCTTTAGAAGGAAACGTGCTTTTAGTTACCCATGCAGGAGTAATTAATATTATTAGATGCATAGAAGAAGGGGTTCAATACACCAACAAGGAAGTGCATTTTAAAACGGGGCATGCGGAAATAGTATCGTTAAATAGAAATGTTATTTTTCTTGATGTGGACGGAGTGCTGAATTCTAAGTTTTGGGATAATGAGCATCAGCGTGAAATAAGTGAGGGGAAATATGTGGATGTTGATTCGGTTAAACTATTTTCAAAGCTTGTTAAAAAGACTAATGCTAAGGTTATTCTTCATTCAGGATGGAGATTTTGGTTTGATGATGAAATGAAACCTAATAGGGCTGAGGCAAAATTTTTTGCAGATGTCATGGAAAAAGAAGGGGTGTTTATTTCGGGAGTAACTCCGGATTTAACTACAGAAGAAATCAGAAAAGCTAAGAAATTCAGTCTTGTTAAAGCTGGCGAGATTCTTCAGTGGCTAAAAGACAATCCTACTGATAATTGGCTGGTTATTGATGATTTAGATCTTCAAAATAGTGAGATTGCAAGCCATCAGGTTAAGACAGACGCGGAGGTTGGGCTTACAGAGAATGATGTTGAGAAAGCTCTGAATCTATTATTAGGCTAATATGATTGTGGAGCATAATTGTGTGTGTAGAGTGGGGATAAAATGAGTAAAATTATTGCAGCTTGTGGAAATTAGTTGCACAGGCTGTAAACCAGAAAACTGGTGCAGATATCATGTGGTGAAATGCTGCGAGGATAGAGGCATTAAAACTTGTTCTGAGTGTTCTGAGTATCCCTGCGATAATATGCGAGAATGTTTTGAGGTTACAAAATCTTTTGAGCCTAAGTGTCGTGAGGTATGCACAGAGGAAGAGTATAAGCAGTTGAAGAAAGCATTTTTCGAAAAGGAAGAGAATTTGAGGTAGATATATGATAGCTATAAATTGGATAAATATATTATGGACAATTGGTAACATTGCATTATGGATTGTAATAATAGCGCTGATTCTTAGATTTGTTAAAAAGATGAGGAAATAATGACTAGTTGGGAGATTACTAGAATGGAGAAGCTTAGTGTAAATGGAACTGAATATGAAATCAAAAAGCTCTTAGGATTATAAAAGACTATCGGCCATAGGTATAAAGATGCCAGCAATGCTTGAAGTAGATGTGGACAATGAACGAATTGCAAATACTAATATTGATTATTTCCCAACTAATTTTGTAGTTAATAATGGTGAGATTTTTTACATTGATTATGAGTGTAATGACTACATGGAAGAGTGGAATTTTGAAAATTGGGGAATTAAATATTGGTCAAAAACTCCAGACTTTTTAAAGTATGTAGAGGAGCATAGCTGAATTAAGAGGAAAATATTATATGAAAAAGTATAAGGTAGCTGCAGTAATAATGATAATACATGGTGGTTTCATGGAACTCGGTGGAGTTTTTTGCATGATACTTGCATTGTTATTAGGAACGGATAAGTTTGATATTGGACAATATTTTGAATTCAAACTTCCATATTTCCAAGAGAATATATATATGATGATGGTTATGGGGGCAATTTATGGTGTTCTTAGATTAACAGGAGCAATAGGATTACTAAAAAATCAAATGTGGGGGTTGGCTCTATCTCTAATTATTTCCACAATTACTATTTCTTTAATGATGTTTTTATTACCTGCAGGTATTATGGATGGAATTCTTGCGGGAAGTACGTTGATTCTAATATTAATGCAATTTTTGGGAGATAAAAAAATTGTGGAATAAAGTATTAAATTTATGAAGGATGAGTATATATGTTACCAACAGTAGAGGAAGCATTAAAAGAATTAGAGATAGCAGGTGAAATGAATCCAGGGCCATGGGTTAAACATTCAATAAATACCGGATTGGCTGCAAAGAATATAGCTGAAAAGGTTCCGGGGATGGATGCTGAGAGGGCATATGTATTTGGACTTTTGCACGATATAGGACGTCGATTTGGTATAACAGATATACCTACTCATGTTTATGATGGCTATAAATACTGCATGGAAAAAGGGTGGGATGAGGTTGCCAGAATTTGTATGACACATTCATATCTCTTAATGCAGGAAAACTTTGATTATGAGCCAGATACTGAGCATGAAAAAGCTATCAAGGCATACATCAGTGACTGCATAGCCGATGATTATGACAAGCTTATTCAGCTTTGTGATTCTTTGGCAGTAGATTATGGTTTTGTAATCCTTGAAAAGAGATTTGTTGATGTCACTAGGAGATATGGAATCATGGAGGATTATATTAATGGCTGGGAGGTTGCCTTCAGCATCAAAGAATACTTTGATGAAAAGATGGGCTGCTCAATTTATGATGTACTTCCTGATATAGGTAAAACATCTTTGTTGACACCTAAGCCTTGGAAACCGCCAGTGAAATGAGGATTCTTATGAAAACACGAGAAGAGGCATTGGCCTACGGCTTAACATTCGCATATACGTACCAGGAAGCTCCTTTTCATGATCCAAACTGGCAGCTTATTAGGGTGAAACCTAGTAAGAAAGCTTTCTTGTGGACATATGAAAAGGACGGATACATTTGCTTAAATTTAAAATGTGACCCAGAGTGGAGAGATTTTTGGAGAAACACATACGCTGCAGTTCAGCCTGGGTACCATCAGAATAAGGAGCACTGGAATACTGTGATTTTGGATGGGTCTATTCCAGATGAGGATATCAAAAGGATGATAGCGGAGAGTTATGACCTTGTGACAGACTCTCCTACAAAACGTATATACGAAGCAGTTAAAAGGATTCCAAAGGGAAAAGTTGCAACCTATGCTCAGGTAGCTGCTATGGCGGGTAATCCAAAGATGTGCAGAGCGGTTGGAAATGCTCTTCATAAAAATCCAGACTTTGAGAATATACCTTGCTATAGAGTAGTGAATTCCAGGGGTGAGCTAGCAGGTGAGTATGTTTTTGGTGGAGCCTGGGCTCAAAAAGAGCTTTTGGAAGCAGATGGAATAGAAGTTATTGATGGAAGAGTTGATTTGAGAATATATGGGGTTGAAATAGGGGAAGATAATGTTAACAAATAAAGAAATACTATAAGCTGCCCATAGGAGCGAATTTTATTTCTTATGGGAACAATACTGTAGTTGGAGTTGCATCTGCAATAACCAGTGCCTTGGCTAGGAAGATATTTGCCCGAGGTAAGGTACCATTTTATTGTTCTGCCTGGTCAAATATTCGTTCAGTAAGAAATGCAGTTAAAAGTGGATTTATTCCAGCATGGGTGGAGATGACTATAAAACCTACAGAGATAGTGGATGAGATGAATATGTAGATAGGAGAATGATTTTTGTATGGGGGATAAAATGAGTAAAATAATTGCAGCTTGTGGAAATGATTGTGCTGCATGCCCGCGATATATAGCACATCCTTATGAGAAGACTTATGAGGAGTTAAATCATACGGCAGAGCTTTGGATGAAGATAGGATATCGTGACCATGTGGTTACCAATGAAGAAATTAGTTGCACTGGCTGTAAGCCGGAAAATTGGTGCAGATATCATGTGGTGAAATGCTGTGAGGATAGAGAAATTCACACCTGTGCTGAGTGTGCAGAGTATCCATGCGATAATATGCGAGAATGTTTTGAGGTTACTAAGTCTTTTGAACCTAAATGTCGTGATGTGTGTACAGATGAAGAATATCAACAATTAAAGAAGGCTTTTTTTGAAAAGGAAGAGAATGTGAGGCAGAAATATGAAGACTTCAAAAGGAATTACTGGAATAGAAAATTTAACAGTAAATGGAACTGAATATGAAATCAAAAAGCTCTTAGGAAAGGGCAAGGGGGGATATTCATATTTAGCAGAAAAAGATGGCAAAGAATATGTTGTAAAACAGATTCATCATGAACCATGTTCTTATTATCAGTTTGGAGACAAAATTCAGTCTGAAATTAATGACTACAAAAGATTGTCAGCTATTGGAATTAAGATGCCAGCCATGCTTGATGTAGATGTGGATAATGAGCGCATCGTAAAAGAGTATATAGAAGGGGAAACAATTTATGACCTTGTTCTTGAAGATAATATGCAGGAGGATTACCTTGCGCAGATAGAATCCATGTGTAAACTGCTTTATCCATCAAACACTAATATAGATTATTTCCCAACCAATTTTGTAGTGAATAATGGTGAGATTTTCTATATCGACTATGAATGTAATGACTACATGGAGGAATGGAATTTCGAAAACTGGGGTGTAAAGTATTGGTCTAAAACACCAGAGTTTTTACAGTATGTAGAGGAACATAGCTGAAATATGGCGATAACGGGGGATTAATACAAATGGAAAATATAAATATCAGATTAGAAACAGAATCAGATTACAGGGCAGTTGAAGAGCTGACTCGTAATGCATTTTGGAATGTATATAAGCCTGGTGCAGATGAGCACTATTTTGTGCATACAATGAGAAATCATCCAGATTTCATACCTGAGCTTGCATTTGTGCTTGAAAAGGATGGAGAGATTATCGGAAATATCATGTATACCAAGGCTTGGCTGGAGGATGAAAATGGAAACAAGAAAGAAATTGTTTCCTTTGGTCCTTTGTGCCTCGCACCTGAGTATCAGAGATTGAAGCTTGGCAAATTATTGATTGAGCATTCCTTTGAAGTGGCTCGAAAAATGGGATATGACGTGAATATTATTTTTGGAAATCCAGGCAATTATGTAGGTAGCGGATTTGTTAGCTGTAGAAAGAAAAATGTCAGCTGTTTTCAGAAAGGAAATTATCCAACAGCCCTTTTGGTGTGCGAGCTGGTACCAGGTGTCTTGGATGGACATGAATGGATGTTTATTCCAAGCACAGCTGCAGACTGTTGTGATGATACAGCTGCTGTAGAGGAATTTGATAAGACATTTCCAACCAAAGAAAAGAAATGGATGCCAAGCCAGGAGGAGTTTTATATTTACAGTCATTCATCAGTTGTGAGGGAGTAGAAGTATAAGGGAGAAAAGAAATTGAAGACAGTTGTATTACTATATGAGACATGTTGTATTTATGAAATCGTAATTACGAATTACTTCCTTCAGTATACTGGACGAGAATTGGTCTTTGCGACTATAGATGGAAAGCCTGTTACAGCTCAGGAAAAGTTTTCACTGAACGCTACTTGTGCGTTAAAGGATATTAATCCAAAAGAGGTCGAACTGCTTTTAGTACCAGGTGGAGACATTTCTTCAATTGATAATGAAGAAGTATATTCATTTATTCGTGCAGTTGTGGAAAATAAGCAGTTAGTTGCAGGCATATGTAATGGCGTGGACGAACTGGAAAATGCTGGAATTTTAGAGGGAATAGAATCTACTCATTCAACTAATGAATCACTTGTTGTTGGCGAGCTTGTAATCACTGCAAGAGCAAATATGTATGTGGATATGGCTATTGCTATTGGAAAGAAGCTTAATCTCTTTGTGGATGAGGCAGATTTGCAGGAAACTATAGATTTTTGGAAGTTTCATAAGACATTATAATTGAAAAAAATCATAGTTCAGCTCCATTTACGGAATAAAGTATTGTATTAGTCAATTGTTACGTAGTCATTTTTGAAATAATGAAGTAATTATACTGATTACAGGAGTGAATTTACGGAACAATTTATAATTGTTATCATTTTTTCCGTAGGAACTTTAATTCTAGATGGTTAAAACGTGGTAAAGCTTACGGAAAAAGAACTTGAATTGAATGAAATACCGTAATTTATGTTCATGTAAGGAGTACGACTACGGAATTTATTGGTTTTTGTTAGGGAAATACCGTAATTGATGCAGTTAAGGAGATAGCTACAATGAAAATAGAACACGTAGCAATGTATGTAAACAACCTTGAGGCCGCCAGAGATTTTTTCGTGAATTATCTAGGTGGAAAATCTAATGATGGCTACCACAATAAGAATACAGATTTCCGTTCTTACTTTATTTCCTTTGAGGATGGTGCAAGACTTGAAATCATGAATAAGCCAGGTATGGTTGATATTGACAAGCCTCTTAATAGAACTGGGTTGATTCATATCGCATTTTCGGTAGGAAGTAAGGAAAAGGTGGATGAACTGACAAGCAAACTAAAAGAAGATGGCTTTGAAGTTGTCAGCGGACCTCGCACTACAGGAGATGGCTATTATGAAAGCTGCATTGTGGGAATCGAGGGGAATCAAATCGAAATAACGGTTTAACGATCTACTAAAACTAAGGGGCAATAAATAGGAGAAGAGATTATGCCAAACGAAAATGGAACCTGGATAATGTATGGGGTTGAGTGGGATGACCCAGAGTGCCTTCATACTGTGGATGATGTAATTGAATATATTAATGAGATTGGTTTTTTGCCTTTATTCAAGAATGAGATTCCTGGTTTTTCACTGGAGGAGCGAACTGTTCCAGAGTATTGGTGGAGCGGAGATATGGAGGTTGATCCTTGGGAGTGGCGCGAGATAATTGCCCGCCGTGGAGAAGTTGCTTATGGCAAATTTTTCGATAAGAAGGCGGGATTTATTTCTAAAGAGTGGCTTCCATATTTTGCAAATTATAGACGTGATGGCTATGATTTTGACTCTCTTTGGGAGGATGGCAAAGCTTCTCGCAGACAGAAAAAGATAATGGATTTATTTGAGGAGAATGAGGAGCTCTACTCCAATGAAATCAAAAAGCTGGCAGGCTTCGGTAAAGGTGGAGAGAAGGGCTTTGATGGTACAATCACTGACCTTCAGATGAAGACATATCTTACTGTAAAGGATTTTCGCCAGCGTAAAAACAAACAGGGAGAAGCCTATGGTTGGCCGATTGCTATATATGCAACGCCAGAAAATCTTTTTGGCTATGACCATGTAAGGAGTAGATATAAAGAGAATCCATCTGATTCAAAAGAAGCTATAGCTAATCATATAAGGGATATTTACCCTATAGCTACAGAGAAGCAGATACAAAAAATAATTAAGTGATATAGAAAAGGGGATAAAAATGGCGTTAATACAAGTAAACTACTTATCAAAAGCCTTATTCAGAGAGGTGCCTGTGAATGTGATACTTCCGGTGGATCGTTTTGATGCAGATACTAATAGATATCTAAATGGAAAAGATCGTAAGTACAAAACACTTTATCTCCTGCATGGTCTTTTAGGAAATTATACTGATTGGATTAGTCAGACCAGAATCCAAAAGTGGGCCGAAGAAAAGAATCTGGCGGTAGTAATGCCATCTGGTGATAATGCTTTTTATTTCAATTCCAGAACACCTTGGAATGATTATGGAACATTCATAGGAGAAGAACTGGTGGATGTAACCAGAAGAATGTTTCCGCTCTCTGAAAAGCGTGAGGATACATTTATCGCAGGTCTTTCTATGGGAGGATTTGGTGCACTTCGAAATGGTATCGTATATTCGAAGAATTTTAGTCATGTTGCAGGGTTGTCTTCCGCAGTGCATATTTTTGAGGATACCTCAGAGGAAGCAAATATTGGACTGTTTGATAACATAGAAGATGCTTCAAAGACCAACAAGAACCCTTGGGTGGCTGTAGAAGAAATGCTTTCTGAAAAGCGTCCTATTCCAAAGATTTACATGGCTTGTGGAACCAAGGATGACTTAATGCCAGCTAATATTTCTTTCAGAAATTTCCTACAGGAGAAAGGTTTTGAAGTAACTTGGGATGAAGATGATTACGGTCACGACTGGGATTTCTGGGATAGTCAGATTAAGAAAGTTCTAGATTGGTTGCCTTTGGAATAAAATACCTGGAGGAGAGTTGGAATCCTGATGGTACATTTGGACCAGAGAGATATATTGAAGTTCATGTGTGGAGTGATAGAGGAATAAAACTATGAGTATTACAGTAAATTTAAGATACAAAGGTGTAAATGGTGCAGCGAAGAAATTTGCTGAGGAGATGATTAGCAGTGGAACTGTTGATGCCATTAGAAATGAAAATGGGAATCTGCGCTATGAATACTACATTGCTTTAGATGATCCAGAGACTGTTCTTTTGATTGATAGCTGGAAGAACCAGGAATCAATAGACATACATCACGCATCCCCTATGATGGGCAAGATAATGGAGCTTAGAGAAAAATATGACCTTCATATGACTGTGGAGAGATATGTTTCGGATGATACTATGCCGGATAGAGATGAATCTTTCATAAGAAAATAATCAAGTGATAAAAAGGGACTAGAAGGAGAATAATGTTATGGCATCATGGATGGTACACCTTAGGATAGCAGATGAACTGCTGAACAGAATTGATGATTTGGATGAGACTGCTTTTGTATTGGGAAATATTGCTCCGGACAGTGGTGTTCCAAATGAGGATTGGTCGGTATTTACACCACCTACAAATGTAACTCATTTCAAGACAAAGCCAGAGGAGAGAACCTTTATTGACATAGATAAATTTATTACAGAATATTTCTCGTCAGAGGCAATAAATGGTTATACCCAAAAGGAATATTCATTTTTCCTTGGCTACTATACTCATCTTTTGACTGATATTGAGTGGTCAAAAATGGTTAGAGAAGAGGGAGTAACTGAAGAGAACGCTGCAAAGGAAGGCATGTCTTATCAGGACTTCATCTGGAAAAATAAGGAAGACTGGTATGACCTTGATTTCAGATATCTGGCAGACAATCCAGAGTTTAGAGCGTTTCGTATATACGAAGAAGCGGATAACATAACAAATGTGTTCATGGATATATTTGCTGAGGATGCTTTTGAAAATAGACGTGAATATATATGCGGCTACTATCGTAGTGATGATCATGGCGACCTTTATAGGGACTACAAATATCTCTCGAAAGAAAGATATGACAGTTTTGTAGATGAAACAGTTGGTATTATTAAGACGTTAATTTAATGAATTACTAAAAGTAGAGGGCAGAATAATGAATAATACTTACAAAGAAGCACTAAAATTTTGGAATAATGCATTTGAAATGGATGAGGATGCAAAGAATGAATATAAGCAGGAGTATGATCCTGTGGATGGTTGGAAAGATTTATGTTCATCAGCTAAACTGCAAAAAGTAATTATTGAACAACTTGCTGGTCAGAATAGAGTTTTAGATTATGGATGTGGCGAAGGCTGGGCTGGAATAACCATAAATAAGTCAGGCTGCAAGGATGTAACCTGTGTCGATGTGGGAAAAAATGCAATTGAACTTTGCAAATGCTTTATGAAACATTTCAATATAGAGAATGGTCTTAGAGCAGAATGTGTTTCAACTGATTGGCTAAAGAATGAACCTGCAGAATCATATGATGGCATCTTTTGCAGTAATGTTGTAGATGTTTTACCAGCTGATATAGCTTTGGATATCATAAAGAATTTTGCTAGAATAACTACCAAGGATGCGAAAATCGTTATTGCTATGAATTTTTATGCTGAGCCTGTCAGTAAGCCAGAGAAAAAAATAGAATTCAAAAATGGGAATGAAATGTATGTAAATGGAATTCTCAGAATGACCTCAAGAACAGATGAGGAATGGTCGGAGATTTTTAGTCAGTTCTTTAATGTTGAAGAAGTAACATATTTCGCTTGGGATGGGGAAGACGAGGAAACACGAAGAATATTTGTTATGAGTAAAAAATAAGGAGTACACCATGAGCAGAGACACAAAGTATTTATTTGAGACAGAGAGATTAGGATTTCGTCATTGGAATGAGGAGGATGCGGAGGTCCTTTTTGGTATGGCAAAAGAGCCAGAGGTAGGACTTCCTTGTGGCTGGCCAGCACATAAGAAAATAGAAGAAAGCATTGATGTTATTAATAATGTTTTCACCAATGCAGAAAATTATTGCCTTTGTCTGAAGGAGACAGGCAAGCCAGTGGGCACAGCAGATTTAATGTTCCATTTTGACAATGATAATGAGTGCGAGTTGGGATATTGGCTTGGCAAAGAATACTGGGGACAGGGGCTCATGCCTGAAGCCTGTACAGAGCTTCTCCGTCGTGCCTTTGAAGACTTAAATGTAGAGAAGGTATGGTGTGGTTATTACCAGGGTAATGAAAAATCTAAGAGAGTCCAGGAAAAACTGGGCTTCAAATACCATGACACTCAGGAAAAAGTGAAGCTTCAGCTCTTAGATGAAGTTAGAACAAATATCATGAATCTGATGACAAAGGAAGATTGGTTGAAATTGGTTAATTGTTAGGAGTAAATTAATGGGATTTTTTTCAGAGATTGATGGAGAATTAAAACCATCCGATGATTATTTGGCAAACCATACACTGGAAGGCTATGAAGATGGCGATATGGAGCATGATGACTATGAGGTTGAAGATGATGATGTAGCCATGTCGGTCATGAGAAAATGCAAGGATTGCGGCAAGGCATTTACTTTGTCTGGCGCGATAAAGGATTTTGATTCTTATTTTGATGGCGAGTTTTTTTACATGGAAGAATTTGTTGGTCAGCTCTGTGGCAAGTGCGCCATAGCTGAGATAGAAGAGGAGTTTTAGGAAAAAGATTGGCTTAGCCGAAGGGGGGAATATGGAAATTGAGAAAACTAAAGGAGAAATAAAATGACTTGGAAAACAGTTAATATACATTTAATGAAAGGAAATGTTTTAGCTCCTTATTCTTTATAAATTAGCAAAGATTAAGGAGATTAAAATGAATACAAATAAAGCTAGAAATCAGATTACTAAACTATATTTTATTGATGGAATCGGGGGATTGATGATTGCTGGAGCCTCTTGGGTGGCATTACTTGCCGCAAGAGGATTTTCCACAGTTGAGATTGGATTATTTGAAAGCATATTTCATGTAGCGAGCATGATCTTTGAGGTGCCTTCAGGAGCAGTGGCAGACGTATTTGGACGTAAGAAGGTTATGATTACAGCCAGCGTAATGGCTATTATTTCATCCATCCTGATGATATTCACAAACACCTTCGCCGGTATATCAGTTGCTATGGTTTTTTCTGCCCTAAGCTACAACTTGGCATCAGGTACCAGAGAAGCGCTAGCTTACGACAGCCTAAAGGCAGCAGGCATTGAAAATGAGTACAGCAAGTTCGCTTCTAATGACATGGTGATTTATCGCCTAACCAGTTCATTGGGTACTCTTATGGCGGGAATAGCTCTAATGCTTGGATATAAGAAGGCGAATGCCTTGGACATCCTTATGGCCACAGCAGCAATCCTAATTGGAACCACACTGATGGAACCAAAGAGTGAGTTAAGCCATCACACCAGTGGCAGCGCCCGTTTTAAAGAGGTGGCTCTAGAGAGTGTCAGATTCATCAAAGAGAATCGTAAGGCAAGGCTAATCATCATATTCAACGCATTTATAGGCGCAGTGGCGACACTTATAGTTTTCTTCTTACAGGCAAAATTGCCACAGCTTGGAATCAAAACTATCTGGCTTGGGCCAGCATTATTTTCAGTAGGTTTAGGTTCTGTCATTGGCGCAAAGGCAATAGAATACTGTACGTATTTACGATACAAATATGTCAGCCTATTTGCCGTCATAGGAATCGCCATAGCCTTCGGCTCAATCTTCACAGGCAGTATTGCCCTGACGATGCTTGGTGCTTTCGTAGGAGGCTTTGCTGACAGCTTTATAGAAGTACGCTCAGATGTTGTATTAAACAATATGATTCCATCCAGCCAGAGAGCAACATTAATGTCTATCAATTCCTTCACTTTTTCCGTTATAATGATTATTTTGTCACCTGTTTTTGGATGGATTTTTTCTTAGGAGAATAAAATGGACAGACCGATTCTAAAAAACAAATTGTATCTCTATTTGACGGAGTTTTTTGCGGGGATGTCAGTAATGGCAGTAGAATTAGGCGCTAGTAGGTTACTGGCGCCATATTTCAGTTCATCACAAATTGTGTGGACTATTATCATTGGTACGATAATGATTGCTATGGCACTAGGAAATCTTTATGGAGGCCGTATGGCGGATAAGGACCCAAATCCTGATAAGTTATATAAGCGCATTATCATTGCTGCCATATGGATAGCCGCTATACCAGTTGTGGGAAAGTATGTTATTTTAGCTATATCTGCGTTGATAATCTTTACCGTAAATACGAATTTTCTTGTCATTGCAGGATTTGCAGCCTGCATGATTATATTCGTATTTCCGTTATTCCTTTTAGGTACAGTGACTCCATCACTGGTGAAGTTTTCTGTGGACAGTCTTGATGATAGCGGAAGTGTCGTTGGTAAGCTCAACGCAAGCAATACCATCGGAAGCATTATAGGCACCTTTGTTCCTACTTTTATAAGCATTCCTGCAGTTGGTACGGCCATCACATTTCTGATATTTGCAGGAATTTTGCTTGCGCTTTGTATAGTGTATTTTGTTAGTTCTAAAATAAATTTTTCTCAGGCCAAGAGGGTTCCTGCTAGCATTGTGATATTTTTAGTCTGCTGCCTTCTTGGTCATAGCAATAGCTTTGCATTTTGGCAGACTAATCTAACATATGAAGGTGAATCAATTTACAATTATCTTCAGGTTCACGAGGAGGGCAATCAGGTCATCCTTTCCACCAATGTTCTTTTTGGCGTCCAGTCGGTATATCAAAAGGACAAAGGTCCCACAGGTCTCTACTATGATTATGCTATGGCGTCACTTCCAATGGTAGGAACATCAGAAACTATGAAAATTCTTATCTTGGGAAATGGCAGTGGAACCTTTGCAACTCAATGCGAGAGATATTACGATAACCTGGATATTACTGGTGTAGAGATTGACGAAAAGATTACGCAGCTTGCAAGGGATTATTTCGAGCTTCCTGAGGATGTACCAGTAATCACTTATGATGGTCGAGCTTATCTGAATGCCTCAAAGGATAAATATGATGTGATTATGGTTGATGCATATCAGGATATAACCATCCCATTTCAGATGTCTTCCAAAGAATTCTTTCAATTGGTGGCAGATCATTTAGATGAAGATGGAGTGATGGTTGTGAATTTGAATATGCGTAGCAACTCACCAGGAAACATCAATGACTATCTGGCGGATACCATAGGGGCAGTATTTCCAAATATCTATACAGCCGAGGTACTGGGCTGCACTAACAGGATTTTATATGCCAGCTTCAATCCACAGATGGAAGAAAATCTGACTAAAGCCATTGATAAAGAAACAGATGCAGACTTGTTTTACATGATGTCTTTAGCACAGGTGGGCATGCAAAAATATAATCCAGGAAATCTCATTATGACTGACGATAAGGCTCCGGTGGAGCTCCTTGGAATGAAAGTTATAGATGAGTTGATTTCTGATGAGGTCGCATATTACAAAAAAATATTCAATGAAGAGGGAATAGAGGGACTTACTTCATTGATTTTAAGAGAGGTAAATTAATGATATATATAGGCTGTCACTTATCAGTGACTAATGGATATGAAGCAATGGGACGTCAGATGACTGATTTTGGCGGAAGCACCTTTGCTTGGTTTACAAGAAATCCAAGAGGTGGAAAAGCAAAGGATATTGAAGCCTCTGATGTTGAAAAGCTACAAGCGATTCTTGAGAAAGAGAAGTTTGGAACACTTGTAGCCCATGCCAGCTACACTATGAATCTTTGCTCGGCAAAGCCAGAGACCAGAGCTAATGGGCTTGATATGCTGCAGCAGGATTTACAGAGAATGGAGCAGGTTCCAAATCAGTATTACAATTTCCATCCAGGCTCTCATACAGGACAGGGTGCCGAGGTTGGAATTCATCAGATAGCAGATGGATTGAATCAATCCCTTTGGGCTGATATGAATACCACAGTGCTTCTTGAAACAATGGCTGGAAAAGGTTCTGAAGTTGGTAAGACCTTCGAAGAACTCCGAGAGATTATTGACCGTGTAGAGTTAAATGAAAAGCTTGGGGTATGTCTCGATACCTGCCACATCTGGGATGGTGGATACGATATAGTAAATGATTTAGATGGAGTACTGACTAAGTTTGATAAAGTGATTGGCTTGGACAGACTTAAGGCAATCCATTTCAATGACAGTAAGAATGAATGCGGTGCAGCAAAGGATAGACATGAGAAGCTAGGACAAGGTTGTATTGGTATGGAAGCTATGAAAAGAATTGCTCTTCATCCAGTCACCCAGAATCTTCCATTTATTCTTGAAACGCCAAACGATGATGCCGGATATATCGAAGAAATCGCAACAGTTAAAAGCTGGTTTTAAGAGGTTGAAAAACCTCTTAAATTTTTTCTTGACTCTAACGTTACGTCATACTTTATATTAAAAGCACACGGAGGGACAGACAGCAATGATGACAGTAAATGAAGTTAGCAAAATAGCGGGAGTGAGTATACGCACCCTGCAATACTATGATCAGATTGGTCTTTTGAAGCCGGCAGAGTATACAGAATCTGGTTATAGACTGTATGACGATACAGCAATGGAGAGATTGCAGCAGATTTTATTGTTCAGAGAGCTTGAGTTTCCACTGAAAGAGATTAAGGATATAGTGGACAATCCTGATTTCGACAAGGAAAAGGTACTAGACCAACAGATAGAGCTTTTAACCTTGAAGAAGGAACACTTAGAAAACCTGATAGCTTTCGCCCGTGAGATTAAAACAACAGGAGGAAGGAAAATGGACTTTTCAGTATTTGATAATAGTAAAATTGAGGAATATGCAAAGAAGGCAAAGGAAGAGTGGGGCAACACAGCTGCCTATAAGGATTTTGAGAAGAAGTCTGCTGGCAGAACTAAGGAAGATGAGAAGCAGCTTTGGGCTGAATTCATGCAGCTTTTTGCAAAGCTGGGAGAGGTAAAAAATGATTCGCCGGATTCTGCCGCAGCACAGAGTATTGTAAAGGAGATTCAAAATTATATTTCTGAGAACTTCTACAAATGTGATAACAAGATCCTTCTTGGTCTTGGGCAGGCATACGCCAGCGGCGGAGAGTTTACAGAAAACATTGATAAGGTTGGCGGAGCGGGCACAGGAGCCTTCGCTTTCGAAGCCATAAAAGCATATTGTAAATAAGATTCATGGGGCCACATAAGTGGCTCCATTTTTTATAGGTAAATATGGCATTTGGACTATTTTTTTGCCCAGAAAACATATATAGTAGAATAATAATTTAAACGAGGGAGAAGAATAGGATGAAGGAGTGGATTAGAAAATTCAGCTTAAAGAAGGCTGGTTTCATATCAGTTGCAATAGGTTCGGATTATCCCAATCAAATTTAATAAGTTTTGGGGAATCGTGATATCAGTTTTCCTGATTGCTACATTACCATTGTCGTTCTTTGGGATTATTGAGCAGTTCCTTGGAACCATGTTTGAAAAATGTGTAATGTCCATTGTGACAATAGTTGGATTTATCGCTGATACAAGAATTGCTTTTGAAAAGAGATGGTAGAAGACATACATGGTGCTAATAATTGGAGCCTAGGAACTATTCTTCAGGAGCCAGGTAATCTGCATCTATATGAGAAGATGGGATATCACCAAAACGGAGTGATAGAAATAACTTATAAATATTGTCAGTTAGGCTAATCATAGTTGGGAGGAAAAAATGACACTTGATGAATTAAGACTTGATATTGCAAAAGAACAGAAAAAGGGAATTCCTTTTATAGCAGCATCTATTATTCTTTGGGGACTGATTGCGATAGTTACTATACTTCAGATTCCTATTAAATCTAAGAATATTTTAGTATTTTGTTGTGCGTGCCCATTGATGCCGCTAGCCATGATATTTGGAAAAATAGTCAAGGTGGATTTGTTTTCAAAAAAGAATCCACTTAGCAATGCGGGGTTATTGTTTACAATGAATCAAATGCTATATATCTTAATTGTTATGTGGGTATTTAGTGCTGTTCCAGAAAAAATGGTTATGGTATTTGCAATGGTATTCGGTGCACATTTGTTGCCATATGCATGGCTCTATCTTTCTAAGGCTTACATTATTTTTGCAGTTGCAATACCTGTGATTTCACTTATATTTGGTGTCATATTTAATGCGACAGTAGTGGCCTTGGCAGTATGTTTATGTGAAGTGGTTTTTCTTTTGATTTTAGTTTATGAAGTTAAGAAATTATAAGATAAATTTAATATAGATAAGGATAAAATAATGATATCAATCGAAGAAATCCCAGTAGAAAATATAAATGAATTCTGGTCAATCCATTTAAAGTATTTATTGGATGATGGAATTATAGATGATCCAGAGGATATAGAATATTTCTCTGGAGATGAATATAGAAATATTATCAAAAATCATATGATTCGTAAATGCGATAAACATCATATGGTATATTTCAAAGAAGATGAGAATCGAATTGGAGCTGCCCAGTATAATACTTATCAGAGTGAAGATGGTAAGTGTTTTGTAATGGATTTTTGGGTATTCCCTGAACATAGAGGAAATGGTACTGGGCACAGATGCTTTGAGGCACTTGAAAAATATACTAAGGCTAATGGTGCTTCGTACTATGAAATCAATAGTGAAAAAGAAGATTCCATTAGGTTTTGGAAATCAATAGGATTTATAGAAAATGGTACTGACGAATATGACATGCAGCTTTTTATAAAGCGATAGGAGGGCAACATGATTAAGACAGTAGCTATTGTAAGTTTATCATCGGGAACCATTGGCGAAGATTTCGTAAAGCATGAAGTTGATCTTGGCATGAAAAGACTCAATGCTTATGGTCTGAATGTAAAGATGATGCCTCATGCCATGAAAGGAATAGAGTATGTTAAGAATCATCCTGAGGAGAGAGCAGAGGATTTGCTTGAAGCCTTTAAAGATGACTCTGTTGATATGATTTTTTGTGCTATAGGCGGTGATGATACTTATCGTCTTTTGCCATATCTATTTGAAAATGATGAGTTAAAAAATGCCATAAGCAAAAAGGTGTTCCTAGGTTTTTCCGATACAACAATGAATCATTTTATGCTGCATAAAGCTGGTCTTAATACCTTTTATGGTCAGTCATTCTTAGCAGATGTATGTGAAATGGATAAGCAGATGCTTCAATACACAGCAAAGTATTTTGAAGAATTAATACAGACAGGAACTATAAAGGAAATCACTCCAAGTGATGTTTGGTATGAGGAGAGGACCGATTGGTCACCTGCTGCTTTAGGAACTGCTAAAATATCTCACAAGAATGATGGATTCGAATTGCTTCAGGGACCAAGCACTTTTAGCGGAAAGATTCTAGGAGGTTGCCTTGAATCTATCTTTGATATCTTCGATAATACAAGGTATGAGGACACGGTTTCTCTTTGCGAAAAGTATAAGATCTTCCCTGATTTAGAGGATTGGAAAGGCAAAATCTTACTTCTCGAAACAAGTGAGGAGCAGCCTTCTCCAGAACACTATAGAGAAATGTTGTTAACACTGAAAAACACAGGAATATTTGAGGTTATTTCTGGTGTTTTATGTGGAAAACCTATGGATGAAAAATACTTCGCTGAGTATAAGCAGATAATTTGTGAGGTAGTAGGCAACCCAAGCTTGCCAATAGTTGCTAATGTCAATATTGGTCATGCCACACCTAGATGTATCATACCATTTGGTGTTGATGCAACAGTTGATATAGAAAAGCAGGTTATTAGATTTTAGAAATCAGAGGTAATTATGGTTACAATAATTACAGGTGCATCTCATGTGGGGAAAACTGTGTTGGCACAGAGGATGCTGGAAAAGTATAAATATCCCTATGCATCAATCGATCATTTGAAAATGGGATTGATTAGAAGCGGGAACACAGAGCTAACACCAGAGGATGATGAACAGCTTGTAGGATATCTATGGCCTATTGTCAGGGAGATGATTAAGACTGCTATAGAGAACAAGCAGAATCTTATCATTGAAGGCTGCTATATTCCTTATGATTGGCGAAAGGATTTTGATGAGCAGTATTTGCAGGAGATTGCATTTATATGCCTAGCCATGACGGAGGAGTACATTGATTCTCATTTTGCTGAGATAAAATCGCATGCTTTTGATATAGAAAACAGGCTGGATGATAGTGATTGCACTATTGAAAGACTTAAGGCTGATAATAGACAGGTGATTTCAGGATACCAGAACGCTGGGGAGAAAGTAAATTTAATTGAAAAAAATTATGAGGATGTAATAGAACATTTACTTCAGTAAAGATATTTAATTATGCCAGAATATAGGAACAGGGTGATTACGGAAAAATTAAGTAATATATAAGATTATTACGTAGATTTTTAGGAGAGAAAAGAGTTTTTATGAGTATAATTACGGAAGAATTATTGGTTATTATGAATTTTGCCGTAGGTAACCTATATGAATTGCATCTAAAACTAGAATAGTCTACGGTAAAAATATGGAAGAAATGTATTTATTCCGTAAATAGAGTATAAGCAAGAACAATCACTACGGTATTTATAGTAGATTACTAGGATTTACCGTAAATGATGAATAAATATCATAATAATTCCTATAGGAGAAAAATATGAACCAAAAAGAAAGAATGCTTGCGAATCTTCCATACAAGGCATGGCTTGACGGCCTCAGTGAAGAGCGCATGGAGAATAAAAAGAAGATATATAAGTACAACAACATGGAGCCTGATAAGCAGGAGGAAAAGGATAAGCTTATAAAGGAAATTCTGGGCAAGACAGGAGAATGCATAAATGTTGAAGCACCTTTTCACTGTGATTATGGCTACAACATCGAGGTTGGAGAGAACTTCTTTGCCAATTATAACCTGGTGATTCTTGATGTGGGAAAAGTGAAGATTGGAGACAACGCGCAGATTGCTCCAAACGTTGCCATCTATACCGCAGGGCATCCAATACATCCAGATTCAAGAAATTCAGGCTATGAGTATGGCATAGATATTACTATTGGAGATAATGTGTGGATTGGTGGTAATAGCTGCATTATGCCAGGAGTGACTATAGGTAATAATGTGGTCATTGGAGGCGGAAGTGTCGTAAACAAAGATCTTCCAGATAATGTTATTGCAGTGGGAAATCCTTGTAAGGTAGTGAGGGAAATCACAGAAGCTGACAGGGATTATTATTACAAAGATAGAAAGTTTGATGTAGACGACTATATCGTATAAACGAAGTAAATGGAAAATAAGAACCTAATTAAAAATAAAATAGTGGTATGCTTCTTGGCAATTGTATGTTGCCTGCTTTGGGGTAGTGCATTTCCAAGCATAAAAATAGGCTACAGGCTTTTTGAGATAGATGCCAGCGACAGTATGTCGCAGATTCTTTTTGCTGGAATTAGATTTTTCCTGGCGGGAATACTTGCTATTATTTTTGGCAGTCTTCTTCAGAAAAAGGTTTTGTATCCAAAGAAAGAATCATGGCGAATGGTATGCACACTCAGTTTGTTCCAGACCATTCTACAGTATTTCTTTTTCTACATGGGATTGGCCCACGCGTCAGGTGTGAAATCATCTATTATCAATGGCATGAGCACCTTTTTCGCAATCCTTCTAGCTTCTCTTGTAAGAAAGCAGGAGCGATTAACTACCAACAAGGTGGTAGGCTGCGTGCTTGGAGCTGTAGGTGTAATAATAGTAAGCCTTGCTGGTGGAAGCATAGGTGAGGGCTTTGCCATCAATGGCGAGGGCTTTATCCTTGTGGCATCGGTTTCCTATGCCATCTCATCAGTACTTATCAAGGAGTATTCCATCAAAGAAAATCCTGTGACACTCAGCGGATATCAGTTCATCATAGGTGGAATTGTTATGATGCTGGTTGGATTTTTTGCAGGTGGTAGACTGCATATGACCTCACTTACAGGCATTCCACTTATCATTTACATGGCGCTGATTTCATCTGTAGCATATTCAATTTGGGGCGTGCTGTTAAAGTACAATCCAGTATCGTCGGTTACAATATACGGATTTACGAATCCGATTTTTGGTGCATTGCTTTCAGCTATACTTTTGTCAGAGTGGAAGACAATTACAGCTCAGTATCTAGTGGCGCTTGTACTTGTAAGCCTTGGAATATATATTGTAAATAGGGTAAATGATTAATGTTATAGTATTGATAAATACAAAGACATAATTAAGGGGGATTTTAGTGAATTATTTTGTAGAGGGGTTGCAAGGAAGTGGTAAGAGCACACTTGTAAAAAGACTTTCAGAAAAGCATCCAAATTATACAGCTATACACGAGGGAGATTACTCTCCAGTGGAGCTTGCTTGGTGTGCTTATGTTGATAGAGAAACATATAAACAGATTCTTGAAAAGTACAAAGATATCCGTGATGAGATTGAAAAGAATTCTTTTGCAGAGGATGACCATATGATTATCTGCTATACAAAGATTCTTACAGATATTCCCGGATTTCATAAGGACCTTGAAAAATATGAGATTTACAATGGAAATCTAGACTCGGAAACATTTAGAGATATTGTCTTGAGACGATTTAAAAATTGGCAGGGAGATAATAATATCTTTGAATGTTCAATCTTCCAAAATATTATCGAGGATATGATTCTCTTTCAAAAATGTAGCGATGAAGAGATTGTCGATTTTTACAAGCAGATACAAGAAGTTCTTGCTGACAAGCCATATGAGATAGTGTATCTTCAGGCCGATGATATCAAATCAAATATTGATATAATAAGAAAAGAAAGATCTGATGATCAGGGCAACGAAATGTGGTTTCCGCTGATGTTAGGATACTTTGATAATTCACCATATGCACTTGAAAAAGGGGTGAAAGGAACTGAGGCTTTGTTGGAACATTTTAAGCACAGACAGGAATTGGAACTTCGTATATGCGAAGAACTATTCCCTGAAAGAAATATAGTGCTTAGGTCGAAAAATTACAAAATATGACTTCTTGTGGGCTACTTAAGGAAAAAGCCCACAAGAAGTCATGCTTTTAGAAGCACTTGAAGGAGAAAAGAAATGGAAACATGGTTTTACACAGTAGTAAGCATAGACGGGGACTATGCAAATCTCAAAAGAACCGATATTGAATCAGATGAGCTCAAGCTTGTAGCCAGAGCACTTCTTCCATCAGACATTGAAGAAGGAACAAATCTTAAGTACGAATTAATGCAGTATTTTATTGTTTAATAATCAGCCTATTATTGGCAAAAAAGGGGGTCTTTATGAATAGTTTAGATAGTAGAATAAAACTTAATAACAATACATCCATTCCTTGTTTAGGATATGGAACTTACAAAATTAAGGATGCAGATGAGGCTTATAATTCAGTGAAATCTGCACTTGATGCAGGCTATCGTCATATTGATACAGCCGCATTTTACGAGAATGAGAAGCCTGTGGGGAAGGCAATAAATGATTACATAAATTCTCACGACCTTAAGCGTGAAGATATCTTTGTAACCAGCAAGGCTTGGAAGACAGAGCTTGGATATGAGAAGACATTAAAAGCTTTTGAAAAGACAATGAAGGAAATCGAATTAGATTATCTTGATTTGTACCTTGTTCATTGGCCTGCTTCCTATGCTTTCGATGATGACTGGGAAAATACTAATCGTGCTACCTGGAAGGCTATGACAGAAATCTACAAGTCGGGCAGAATAAAGGCTATCGGTGTCTCAAATTTCCTTACACATCATCTTGAGACTATCATTGATATGGAGGTAATGCCTGCTGTAAATCAGATAGAAATCAACCCTGGATTTCTTCAAAAGGATACAGTGGATTACTGTCAGAATAAAGGTATTTTGGTGGAGGCATGGAGTCCACTTGGAAGAGGAAAATCGCTGAATCATCCTGTACTGGAAAAATTGGCAGCTAAGTATGGCAAGACAGTTGCTCAGGTTATATTGCGCTGGGAGATACAGCATGACATTGTGCCGCTTCCAAAATCTACTACGCCATCACGAATAGTAGAGAATTCTAAAGTTTTCGATTTTGAACTCAGCCCAGAGGATATGGCTGTTATTGATGCGATTGAACCTTATGGAAATAGTGGCCACGGACCAGATGATAAGTAGAAGATTGATATGGAAAATTTATTAACTCATATAAAAAATATTATTGGAATCATAGTTAAATATCTAAAGTACTCTGTTATTGATGGCATCATAATCGGAGCAGCCAATTACACCTTTATGTATTTTATGGAGATGCCATGGAAGATTGCTATTTCCATTTTGATGGGAGTCACTAATCTTGTGCCTAATTTCGGACCAGTTGTGGGCGCTATAATTGGTGGTGTTGTGCTGGCGATTTCTGATGTTAAGCAGGCACTGTGTTTCCTTGGTTTTACGGTGGTTCTTCAGACAGTTGACGGTTTATTCATCAAGCCTAAGTTGTTTGGAGACAGCTTTGGAATCTCTGGCGTGTTTATGCTTATAGCCATGATAGTTGGTGGCGGTTTGTTTGGCATTTTCGGAATGATTTTTGTGGTTCCTGTGGTTGCCATAGCAAAGTATTTGATAAAGGATGTTTTGCTACCTAATAAGAACAAAAAGGATTAGGTTTACTTATAAGTTTTTGCTAGAAGAAAAGGGAAATTGATTTGATATTGTGGGTACTTGCTACATTTGTAGCATTCTTTATAAAAGGTCTTTGTGGATTCGCAAATACGTTAGTTTTTACAACTATCCTGGGTTTTGGCGAGGCCAATGTAAATATTTCTCCAGTGGAACTGTTGCTCGGCTTCCCATCTAATCTCATATTGGTTTTTAAAAATCGAAAGCAGCTGAATAAAAGAGTGTTTATTCCGTTAGCCTTGCTTGTTCTAGCGGGAAGTATTCCAGGTGCTATTCTTTTGAAGAATGCAGATGTAAGAGCATTAAAGATTTTCTTTGGAATTGTTGTGGTGCTGATTGCAGTTGAAATGTTTCTTCGTGAATACCAGTTGATAAAAGCCAGAAAATCCAAGCTTTTATTGGGGATAATCGGGTTGTTCTCAGGTTTGCTGTGTGGATTGTTTGGAATAGGTGCGTTACTTGCGGCCTATGTGGGAAGAGTTACAGAATCAAGCACAGAATTTAAGGCAAATATCAGTGCAGTTTTTATAGTAGAAAATATATTTAGAATTGTTGTTTACAGTCTGGTTGGGGTAATTACATTAGAGTCTTTACGACAGGCTGCTATGTTGCTTCCAGTGATGCTTATAGGCTTGTTCGCAGGAATGAAAAGCTCAGAAGTGCTGGATGAAAAAGTGATAAAGAAACTTGTAATTATTCTTTTGGCTATATCTGGCGCCGTGCTGGTGTTTAGAAATTTGTAGGGAGGATTTGATGGATATTAAATATAGAAAACTTACAGAGGAAGATATACCAAGTATTAATAACCTCTGTTGTAAGAATGAATTATATTATCAGTTTTGTCCTCCTTTTGTGACAGAAGAAAGTATTAAGGCTGACATGGAAGGTTTGCCACCTGGAAAGACATCTGATGATAAGTATTATGTTGGTTACTTTGAAAACAATAAGCTTATTGCAGTAATGGATTTGATTTATGGATATCCTGCTGAAGATACTGCATACGTTGGCTTCTTTATGACTGATGATTCAGTTCAGAAGAAAGGTGTTGGAACTAGAATTATAAAAGAGCTTACAGCTGAACTTTGTAAAAAAGGGTTTGCGCAGATTAAATTGGCATGGGTTCAGGGGAATCCTCAGGCAGAGCATTTTTGGCATAAGAATGGTTTCAAAGAAACCGGAAAGATTTATGATATGGGAGACTACTCTGTTGTTGACGCAGCAAGAACATTAGTGACTGAAGTAAATGAGGACAATGTGGAAGCTGCTGCCAGAATCCATTCTGTTTCATGGCAGGAATCACACCTCAGTTTTTGTACTAAAGAATTCATTGCAATGCATGATGTTAAGCATCAGAAAGAATATATAGAAAAGAAGATAGCTGATGGCAGTGAGTTTTATATGCTGATGGATGAGGAGCCGGTAGCTGTAGTTTCTATAACAGGGAGCTTAATTGAGGACTTGTATGTTTTGCCTGAGTTGCAGAACAAAGGTTATGGAAGCCAGCTTTTGTATTATGTTATTTCTAAGATTCAAAAGAAGAGGCTTGCTCCAACCTTGTGGATTCTAGAAAACAATGATGGCGCAGAGAGACTGTATAGAAGAAATGGTTTTGTTCCATCAGGTAATGTAAATCAAATCACAGACAAATTAGATGAGATAGAGTTTGTTTTGAAATAAAAGACAATCTATTGAAAGAATCATTTGATTGTTGAGTGATTACGGAAATAATCATTGAGTTGAAGTTTTTTTACGTAGGGCAAATTGGTAGATTTAACTCTTTTACGGAAATATTATTGATAGGCTTCATATTTTACGTAGCAAATATTTAAATTTGTTATTGAAAGTGAGGATACTTACGGAAAATGGTTTGTTCATAGTGAGATTTTCCGTAATTTATAGACTTAGTATATGCTTTAGTAGCCTATTATTAAGAATGAACTACGTAAAAAGTAAGTGTTATAGCTGTCCTTTCCGTAAATTGGTAATTATAATTTTTTCAACTACGTAAAATGAAACAGTAATCAAGAAAATTCCGTAAACGCCGTGGAGGAGAAAAATATGGAAGTTGGACTAGCAGCCTGCTCGAATGGGCATAATAAAGAATGGGCGCCACAGGTGGAGGAGTTGGTGAAGGTGCTGAATGGCATGGGAGTGCAGACTGCACTCGCAGAACATATAGTGGCCACTAAAGATGAATTCAGTGGCACAGATGAGGAGCGAGCCGCGGACCTGATGAGCTTTTATAAGGATGATTCTATAGATGCCATCTATGATATATCAGGTGGCGATTTAGCTAATGGAGTCTTGAAGTATCTTGATTTTGATATCATAGGTAAATCCAATAAGACTTTCTGGGGCTACAGTGATCTCACAACAGTAATAAATGCAATCTATGCAATTACTGGAAAACCATCTGTTCTTTATCAGGTGAAGAACATGGTATATTCTGAGGCAGAATTGCAGCAGGAGAGATTCAGGAAATATCTGGCTGGAACCACAGAAGAACTATTCAAACTCCAATACAAATTCCTCCAGGGCACCCAAATGAAAGGTGTAGTTGTAGGTGGAAATATTAGATGTTTCACAAAGTTAGCTGGAACAAAATATTGGCCTGACTTAAATGGCAAAATCCTATTATTGGAAGCCTATGGCGGAGGCTCAGGGCAGATAGCTACTTTGTTCAACCAGTTGGAGCAGATAGGAGTTTTTGAGCAGGTGGCTGGAGTATTGCTTGGTACCTTTACCAGCTATGAGAAGGCAAATCTTGAATACTCAGTTTATGATCTTTTGAAAATGCATATAAGTGATACTCTTCCAGTGGCCAAGACAACAGAGATAGGCCACGGTCACGATTCCAAAGCAATTGTAATTGGAAGGGAAATGGAGTTTATAGCTAAATAACAGACCCGTCACAGGTGCGCACATAAAGTCGGGAATACAAAACCACCCGAGACTATACTAAAGGAGCAATGTGAGAGAAACAAAGAGAGGTAAAGAATAGTGCAAAGTTGGGTGGAAGAATTTCAGGAATCAATCAATTTCATAGAGGAGAATCTGGCCAGTCCTTTGGAGATTGAAGATATTGCTGGAGTTGCTGCATTATCATCTTTCTACTATCAGAGAATCTTTGGCGCAATGTGTGGAATGTCAGTTGGCGAGTACATTAGAGCAAGACGAATGACCTTGGCAGCGCAGGAGCTATCAAGCACTGATGCAAAGGTAATTGATGTGGCTTTGAAATATGGTTATGATTCACCAGACAGTTTTGCAAAGGCATTCCAGCGCTTTCATGGAATTGCTCCATCGAAGGCCAGGGAGTCAGGCATACCTCTCAAATCCTTTGCTCCATTGCATATAAAAATATCTTTGGAGGGCGGTAAAATGTTAGATTATCGAATTGTTGAAAAGGCACAGTTTACAGTTATGGGAGTTAAGCGTGGATTTAACTCAGATTCAAGCTACCAGGAGATTCCAAAGTTTTGGGATGAATGGATGGATGATACAAAGGGACTTAAGGGCAGATTCGGTGTTTGCCTTGATATGGATGGCAAGGATTTTGATTATTGGATTGCTGACGAGTACAAGCCATGGCATGACGTTCCAGAGGGATGCGCTACTACAGTTATTCCAGCAGGTCTTTGGGCAGAGTTTAAGTGTGTTGGGAAGCTTCCAGAAAGCTTGCAGAGTGTGAATACTCAGATTTGGTCTGAGTGGCTTCCAACACTTAAGGGCTATGAACTGGCAGGCAATTACTCACTTGAGGTGTATTGCCCACCTACAGAAAAACCAGATGATACTGTAAGTTACATCTGGATTCCATTAAAGAAGACAAATTAAGAGATTTTTAGGTAAGCTTAGATAAAACAAGGAGCAACCGCAAGGTTGCTCCTGTTTTTGTGAAATCCTAATTTGCTACATCAATCCACCACATCTCGTAATTGCTGCTGCAGTCTTTATACTGCTCTACGTTAGCATTGGCATCGTTGCTGCCATAAGAAATGTTTAGGCATTTGCCACTGTTGTGGTTGATGATTTTGTATGTATTGTTTGCGGCAGGATAGATTTCCCACTTCTGGCTGTTGCCGCCGTAGTAGTCCCACTGATGTACATTTGCACCATCCCAGTTTGCAGAATCCTGAACAGTAAGAGCTTTTCCAGTAGAAGCAGACTTGATTACATAATAATCGCCTTCCTTCTGGAAGTACCACTTCTGATTTGCATTTCCTCTGAATGGATACTGAAGAATATTAGTACCGTTGTCACGGCGATTTCCCTGAACATCAAGTGACTGAGAACTTCCGTAGTTAATTATTTTATATGCTTTTGAGCTATCAAACATTGCACCAGAAGACTGAGATGGAGCAGGCTGAGATGGCTGCCAAGATGGAGCAGGCTGAGCCTGTGAGCCACCATTATTGCCAGAATTTCCAGCGCCTGAGTTGCTAGAGCTATTATTATGAGCATCCCAAGAAGCCCAGTCATAATAAGCACTGATTCCAGTTCTTCCATCATAAGGTTTGAGCCAGTTATCTACACCAGTACCAGGCCATACATTCATCATGATTTTTCCAGGAGTATCTGGGATATTATTTGTAGCTGTATAAACAGCCTTGCCATCTACATACCAGGTGATGCTACCCTGATTCCAGTTAAAGCCATATGTGTGGAAGCTCTGAGATGCATCAAAACCTAAGTTGTAAAGATATTCATGATTTCCCTGACCATTAGTATAGTAGTTAAATTGAACCTTTGTGGTGTCATATCCAAGGAATTCGATATCAATCTCATCCCATTTTGTTCCATCACTTTCACCTGTGTAGGTGAAGAAGGAAGATACAACGCCTGAGTTTTTGATAGGCTTCATGTTTACCTGATAAAGACCATATCCATAGTACTTCTTTGTACGGTACTCACCGCCAGTGTAGCCAGAACTATTTCTGTCGATTGTAAGCTTCATTTGACCGTTCTGGAAAGCAACATTGTTTGGTGACCATGTGCAGTTGAACATCCCCCCATTTGACCAACTAGACATTTCAAACTGATTGCTATCGTGGTAGTCGAAAGCCATACCTTCATGTGTGCCATTCCAGGCACTTGCTGCGTTTGCCATGGAAACATTCATTAACAGTCCGCTGACAGTCAGAACGGTTCCAAGGACTAGTGACATAAGTTTACGTTTCATTTTACATTACCTCCTCTAATGAAAATAATACGCACAAAATTATAATTGAGGATATTAGAATCATGCAAGAAATATCAGAATGATGAAGTGTATTAATGACTAAAACTGAAAGATATATCAAAATATATGGTATAATAAACAAATATAAAAGCTTAAATTTTCTTTGATTTTCTCTTATTATTCTTAGTTATTGAATGATGTGAATATATATGGATACCATGCTTATTTACAATTATCTTGTAAATATAGAGCATGGAGGAATTATTAGAATGCCAATAATATCACGTTTTTATGGAATTGAGATTTCAATGTACTATGATGACCATAATCCACCACATTTTCATGCAAAATATGGTGAATACAAGATTTTGGTAGATATCAAAAGGGCGAGAGTGATTGAAGGATTTATGCCATCATCTCAGACTAAATTAGTATTAGCATGGGCAATTATCCGAAAGGATGAACTAATAAAGGATTGGGAGCTTGCCAAGATGATGGAACAACTAGAAAAAATAGAACCGCTGAGGTAATGATTATGATGTATGAAATTATTCAAGTAGTGCCACAAGATGACTATACTGTTTGGGTGTATTTTGCGGATGGAAAGATTACATGCTATGATGCAAAGCCTAATCTTTCTAAAGGAATATTTCAAAGGATAAATGACATAAATGTGTTTAAAGAAAAGTGTAAAATAATGAATGACACGTTGGCATGGGATATAGGTGTGAACGGTGAAGATGATTGTTTGGATATAGATCCTAATACATTATATAATTGCCCAGAAGTAGAAGAGGCTACAGCTTAAAGCTATATCCTCTTCTTACACACATCCGCCAAACAGCACTTGTCGCAATAAGGTGCAGTTCTTGCTGTGCAGACCGCCCTGCCATGGTCTACCAGACGATGGCACAAATCATTGCCTTCCTCAGGTGGAATGATTTTGCGGAGAGCCATTTCTACCTTGGTAGGTTCTTTGATTCCATCCACTAATCCAATTCTATTAGAAAGTCTAATCGCATGAGTATCAGTAACTATAGCAGGTTTTCCGTACACATCCCCAAGAATAAGATTTGCAGACTTGCGGCCTACGCCTGGGAGCTTTAACAAATCCTCCATGGTGTCAGGAACCTTGCAGTCAAATACATCTCGAAGCATCTTCATGCAGGCAACAATGTCCTTTGCCTTTGATTTTCCAAGTCCGCAAGGGCGAACAATAGCTTCCACATCTGCTACATCTGCGTCGGCAATAGCTGAGATGGTAGGGAACTTTTCATATAATGAAGGAACAATCTCGTTAACTCTTGCATCGGTGCACTGAGCCGCCAGTCTTACAGACACCAGCAGCTTCCATGCATCATCATAATCTAATGTGCAATCACTGTAGGGATATTCCTGTTTTAATCTTTCGATAACAATCAATGCTAATTCTTTTTTTCGCATAATTTAAACCTCGTTTTTATTATGGGTATATCATAGCATTTATTCTAATAAAGGGCTAAAGTTTTTATTGAAAATTCAATCATAATAATGGTATTATAGCATTACACGACATAACGATTTAGGAAGGGCGATTTACATACCAAATCATTTAGGTACATAGTGGATGATTGGGACATGTGAGTCGCCTTTTTTGACGCGTTTTTGTCTGAATTTTCAAAAGGAGGAGAGGATAGGTAATGAAAAAATTGGCTCGCAGAGGGCTATCTTTAGTTCTTTCGCTTTTGATGGTTGTTTCACTGGCAAATACTGACATTTCTTTCATTTCTAAGGCCGAAGAAACTAACCATGTCTGGACTAAAGTAAGTCTATCCGATATCACATCTAGTGATTCTATTGCCATCACAATGAGCACTTCCGATGGCGAAACCTACGTATTGCCAAATGCATCTACAGGAAAAGCACCAGCAGCTGTTCTTGGAACAGTTAACAATGGTTCTTTAACTATCGAATCCGGTAGTGACGCAGATTATGCATGGACAATTACAAAGAACACTGTTGAAGAAACAGTTGTTGCTGGCTCTGAAAATAATACAGAGTCTGAGACAGCTACTGTTGAGGAAAAAACAGTGACAGAGGAAGCAGGCACCATCGCTTCTGAAGAAAAAGCTTCTGAAGAGAAAACTGAAGAGGTTGCAGAGACTGCAGAGGATAAGCCTGTAGTTGAGACAACAGAAGCTACAGAAGAAAAGGCAGAAGAGAAGACTGATGCCGAAGATTCTGAAGAGAAGAATCTTGAAAAAGAGGATGACAAGAATTCACAGGACAATGAGTCAGAGGAAAAGATTACTAGAACTTACTATACAATAGGAAATGGTTCTGATTATCTTTACACTAATGCTGCTAACAACGGCGTTAGAGCTGGTTCAATGCCAAAGAATCAGGTTGGCGCTCAGTGGCAGCTTGATGAAACTGGTTATCTTTCAGCTAAAGACTCAAAGGATGCTACTCGATTCTTAGGGGTATACAATAAACAGGATTGGAGAGCATACACACTTGGAAAGACAGGTGACTTCCCTAATAACATTAAGGCTCAGACACTTACTTTCTACAAGCTTACAGGTAAGGTTGCAGGTGAAGGCAAGGTTGCAGCACCAAAGGCTTCTGTTGAAAGCGGCACAGAGGTTGAGTTTGGTGCAGAGGTAGAACTTACATGCGATACTGAGGATGCTAAGATTTACTACAACGTAAATGGTAGCGAGGACAACTACAGCCCTTACAAGAAAGCAATCGAAATTACAAAGGAAACTACAATCTATGCTTATGCAGTAGTTGATGAGACAAAGAGCGAGATAGTTTCATTCAACTATAAGCTTATTGCAGGTTCTAAGATTACTGACATCACAAAGCTTTCAGCAGATCAGGAATTTGTTCTTTCATTTAATAATGAAAAAGTTCTTGCTACTGAGGCTAGTGGAAAGAAACTTGCTGGTGTAGATGTTAAGGTAAATGATGACAATCACCTTACATACACAGATGCACAGGCTCCTATCGCAGCTCTTAAGCTTGTAAAGGCTGAGAAGGATGGTGAGTTCTACATCACATCAGATATTCTTGAGGACAACGTACTTACAACAAAGTACCTTACTTCTGGAGAGACTGGTAACAGTCTTACATTTGCTACAGAGAAGAATGATTACAGCCTTTGGTCAGTTGAGCCAGAGGAAGATGGTACTTTCCTTGTTAAAAACGTAAATGCGGTATTCAAGAACAAGGCACAGTACCTGGAGTTCTACTCAGGTTTCACAACCTACAGCTACACAGCTGGTGGTAAGAAGGACAATTACACATTCTCAGCTTACACAGTACCTGAGGTTGAGAAGACAGATGCACCTGTTACTGATAAGACAGTAGGAAAGCTTCTCACAAGAGAGCTTTACGATGGAGATCAGGTAGTTGTTTACTATCCAGCAGGCAAGAAGCTCATGACAGCTGAGGCTACTACAAATGGTAAGCTCAAGGATGTTGCAGCAGAGCCAGCAGAGGATGGCACACTTGAGACAAAGGATTTAAATGCAGCAGTTCTTACAGTTGCACTTGATGACAATGGATATTATTCTTTCAAGACAGCTGACGGTAAGTACCTTACTGGTTCAGTAGAGGAGAAGGAAGTAGACGGAAAGAAGAAGTCTTTCGCAAATCTTACTCTTGAGGATACAAAGACAGACAACAGTCTTTGGTCAGAAGAAGCAGCCAGCGCAGAAGGAAAGTATTACTTAAAGAATGCTTTTGCAAAGGTTGGTTCAAGCGTTCAGGCACTTGAGTACTATAGTGGCTTCTCACTTTATGGCTTCAAGGAGTCTTCAGCATATGAGTTTAGCTTCTATGCACTTGAAGAAGGCACAAAGACAGTTAAGTATGATTACGAGGATGCTCGTCTCACAGTAGCTCAGTGGGCAGGTAATGCACACTACGATGAGGTAGAGACATCTAAGGAGTATATCAACGGTGATTTATATCAGACAAACGATATGCTCGACAAGAACGCTAAGTACACAGCAGTAGTAGATGGAAAGGTTTCACAGCCATGGACATCTGCAAAGAGCAGCAACACAGGCTCTACAAACTTCTACATGGGATCAACAGGTGTTATCAATAAGGATACTGATTACATGCAGTTTGCATTCCCATCAGCAGGCTATGGCAACATGGCAATTGATTTCAGAATGAGAGCTTCAAACACTGCTTGCGGAGCATTCCAGCTTCAGTACTCTACAGATGGAGAATCATTTAAGAATCTTAAGACTGGTACATATTCATATAAGTACACAGCTTACAAGGCTACAGATAAGGTAGATGAGAATGGCAAGGCTGTTCAGGAGCCATTTGAAGTAAATGGTTCTGGTGACATCACAGATGGTAAGGCCCTTACATCTCTTGCACCAACATACTACATTACATTTAGCTTTGACATTCCAAATGCAGCAGCTAATGCTGAGACACTTTATGTAAGACTTGTTCCTGCAAGTGACAAGTCAGCAAAGGGTGACAAGGCACCTGCAAAGGGTGGCGTTATCCGTATTGATGGCGTTACTGTAAAGGGTAACCCAATCGTTAGCGATGACGTTACAGGTTATGTAATTGCCAGCCCAGCAGCTGGAGAGATTTCAGAAGACCAGAAGGTTTCGCTTTCATCTAAGACTGAGGGAGCAGACATCTTCTACTCAGTAAATGGCGGCGAGTTTGTTAAGTATGATTCAGAAGAGAAGGTAAGCTTCACAGAGCTTCCAGCTACAATCCGTGCTTACGCTACAAAGGAAGGCCTTGCAAAGTCAATCACTGTAAATTATCAGTATACACAGGCACAGGTTGCTCCAGTTAAGGCAGCTCCAAACGGCGGCGCTGTATTTGAAGGTCAGAGAATTACTCTCAAGACAAAGACAGAAGGCGCTAAGATCTTCTATAGATATGAAGAAGTAAAGGATGATGCTGAGGCATCAGACGAGGCTAAGACTTCTGAAGAAGAGACAACAGAAGAGCCAGTTACTGAGGAAGAGCATGACGATTGGATTGAGTACACATCACCATTCGAGCTCAAGGAGCTCCCAGCTCAGATTCAAGTAAAGGCTACAAAGGAAGGCTACAAGGATAGTGCTGTTTCTACTCTTAAGTTCACAAAGAAGCTTAACGAGAAGTACAACATCTATTTCGGTCAGGTTCATGCACATACAAGCATTTCTGATGGTGCTGGTACACTTGAGGAAGCTTTACAGCATGCATCTAAGGTAGACAATCTTGACTATATCGTAATTACGGATCACAGTAACTCAATCGACAACGAAAAAGAGTCTAAGATTACTGAGAACGTTGATAAGTCTGAAAATGATGAGTGGACATACGCTCACAATCTTGTAAAGAAGTATTCAACAGACAAGTTTACATGTGCTTACGGTTATGAGATGACATGGTCAAATGGTCTTGGTCATATCAACACATACAACACACCAGGTTTCCAGAGCCGTACACAGACAGCATACTCAACATATGCTACAGCTTTACAGAACTACTATGAGGCTCTTAGATCAGTTCCTGATTCTATCAGCCAGTTCAATCACCCAGGTACAACCTTCGGTGATTTCCAGGATTTCGCATACTACTCAGAAGAGAACGATGCGTTAATCACAATGATTGAGGTTGGTAACGGTGAAGGTACAATCGGTTCTTCAGGTTACTTCCCATCATACGAGTATTACACTCGTGCCCTTGATAAGGGATGGCACGTAGCTCCTACTAACAATCAGGATAACCACAAGGGTAAGTGGGGCGATGCCAACACAGCACGTACAGTAATGCTTGCTGATACAAATGATGAAAATGCTATCTATGATGCAATGAGAAATTATCGTATATACGCAACAGAGGATAACGACCTCAGCGTATACTACACACTTGATAATTACATCATGGGTACAATCCTTGAGAAGGATGCAGTAGGTGACACAGTTCAGCTTAAGGCAGATATCAAGGATCCTACAGATTCAAAGATTGGCCGTGTTGAGGTTATCGTTAACGGTGGTCAGTCAATCGCTATGGAGAATGTAGCTACTAACGAGAAGACAGTTACATTCGAGGTACCTGCAAACTACTCTTACTACTACTTAAAGATTACAGAGGATGATGGCGATATCGCTGTTACAGCTCCTGTATGGGTAGGTGAGGTTGAGGCTTGCGGTATCAACAAGACTTACACAAACACAGTTCTTCCAGTTAAGGGAGAGAGCCTTGATGTAAATGTTGATTTCTACAACAATGAGCAGACAGATCTTACAATCGACAACATCCAGGTAGTCCTCAAGGACGTTGATAATAAGGAAACAGAGGTTGTAAACCTTTCAGGTGCTGAGGCTGGTATCACATCAGTTAAGTCACAGGGTACAGCAACCTTCAAGACAGACTTCGTATATAACGAGGCTGGTCAGGTTACTTACGAGGTGATTGTTAACGCAACACTTAACGGAGTACCAAAGGTTTACACAGATAAGCTTCAGCTTAGCTATGCGATTCCAGAGATGGTTACAGACGTACTCATCGACGGTACACATTACAATGACTATGTTACTGGTTACTACGGTGGCAACATGTCAGCCTTCGTTTCAATCTGCGCAAAAAAGAACATCCGCGCTCAGGTTGTTACAACAGAAATCACACCAGAGATGCTTGAGAAGTGCTCATTACTTGTAGTATCTGCTCCAGCTAAGAAGTCTGGTACAGCAAACGCTGGTGATTACACAATTTCTCACTTTAGTGATGACTTCATCGCTATGGTTAAGAATTATGTAGCAAATGGTGGTTCAGTAATCGTTTGTGGTCTTGCAGATTACTCTGATACAACTGACGGACAGACAGCTACAGAGCAGAACAAGCTTCTTGAAGCTATCGGTTCTACAATCCGCATGGGTTCTGATGAGGTTTGTGATGATACAAACAACGGTGGTCAGGTATACAGAATGTACCCAACTACTTACAACACAGATTCAGCACTCTTTGCTGGATTAAGAGATGGTCAGAAGTACAGCCAGTACTCAGGCTGCTCAGTAGATATTTCAAACGCTAAGGCTACAGATTTTGTAGACGCAGCACAGTGGCTTGTTAAGGGCTTTGATACTACTTACTCAGTGGATTGCAAGGATGCTTCAGGAAATCCTCAGCCAGGCGCACTTGATAACGGTGTTAAGGGAATCAAGAATGACAACCTTGGCGACGTAACATTCCTTGCAACACAGCACACAAAGGCTGGTGGTGAGATCTTCGTAGCTGGTGGAGTATTCATTTCAGACTTCGAAGTAAAGGCAGAGATGGACAACAACGATTCTCTTCCATATACAAACCACACAATCATCAATAACATCCTTGAGGGTGTTACAGTAGAGCTTCCAACATCTACTATCGCACAGGCTCGTGCAGGCAAGATGAACGAGGTATTCGCAGTTGAAGGTTATGTAACATCTGGTACAGACAACGAGTACACAACCTTCTTCGATACAATTTATCTTCAGGATGAGACAGCTGGTATCGACATATTCCCATATGCAACACCAGGTCTTGCAATCGGTACAAAGATGCGTATCGTTGGTTACGTTTCACAGTATCAGGGAGATAAGGAGCTTAAGGTTATTTCATCAAAGATTCTTAGCGATGAGCCACACGTATATGCTCCAAAGGAAGTAGACACAAAGACAGCAATGGATTATGATGCTCTTGGTGGTTCACTTCTTAAGACAACAGGTAAGGTAACAAGAGTTGCTTACGGTTCTGATGGAAAGACAATCGAAGAGTTCTGGCTCAAGGATTCTACTGGAGTAGAGGCTGCTATCTTTATCGATGGTTATATCTACTCAGCAACAACAGGCAAGAATGAGATTGCAAGCTTTGTAAAGGAAGGCGCTACAGTTTCTGCAGCTGGTGTTCTTTACATGCATCCAGAGGGAGATTCTGAGGAATCAGTACCTGTATTCAGAGTTCGCAATTGCGACGACATTGTTCTTGTTAAGGAGCCTGAACCAGAGGTTAAGCCAGATCCTGTTAAGGAAACAATCAAGAAGATTGGTAAGGTAGTTAAGAACGTAGTTGATACTGTTGAAAAGACAGTTCAGAAGGCAGCTGCCAAGAATCCAGTTGTTAAGAAGATTGTTGAAAATCCAGTTGTTAAGCAGGTTACAAAAGCAGTTAAGAGCTTTTTAAGCAAGTTTTTTGGATGGTAATTTTTTGAGAAAATGAAAAAAGAACTGATAATTAAAATCGTATCAGTCCTTGTATTTATAGCCCTCAGTGTTGGTGTGATTATTTACGCCAACACTGACAGGCCAAAATACACTATCACAGAGAGCTCTGGCGTCGAATATGAGACTGCTAGAGTTCTTTCTGTAATAGAGGATAATACATCGATTGATAAAGAAATTGAAAATGTAAAAAAGGGAAGTGCCGAGCTGGAAGTAGAGCTTTTGACGGGCCGTTATAAGGGCGACGTTTGCCATGTGACGAACTATTTCAGTGCCCTTTACAATGTGGATGTGGCAAAGGGCGATAAGGTCAGTGTCAGAATAGATACCACTGATGTTGGTGTTTATCAGGTTAGCATTTACAACTACAACAGAATTCCTCTTTTTATAGGACTTATTGTTGTGTTCTTTGCAGTACTTGTTTTGCTAGGTGGCAAGCAGGGCTTAAAAGCTTTCGCAGGACTTGTTTATACAGTGCTTGTGATTTGCTTTGTACTGCTGCCTCTTACTCTTAAGGGCGTGTCCTCTATTCCACTTACTATAGTGATAGTGTTCGTTACATCAGCTTTGTGTTTCTTGCTTATTGGCGGTGTACAGAAGAAGACTATTGCAGCAGCTCTTGGCTCTCTTGCAGGAGTTCTTATAGCAGCATTGCTTGGAGAGATTGCTGCCAAGGCAGGCGGTGTTACTACATTTCAGATGGATGAGGCCGAGGCACTTTTACTTGTAAAATCTACCAATCCAATTCAGCTTAGAGGTTTGTTTATAAGCGGCATTCTTATAGCTGCCATGGGTGCAGTAATGGATATTGCAATGTCCATAGCATCGGCAATTGGAGAAGTTCACGATGCCAATGCAAAGCTTGGCTTTAAGGAGCTTTTTGCAGCAGGTATGAACATCGGCCGTGACGCCATGGGAACCATGTCAAACACACTTGTACTTGCTTATGTTGGTGGCTCACTCAACATGATGGTGCTTATTTATTCATACGGTGTATCCTTTACACAGCTTGTAAACACTGATTTTGTGGCTATAGAATTGATTAGAGCCATTGCAGGTTCTATCGGAATCATCGGAACCGTGCCATGTGTTTCAGCAGTGGCTGGATATTTGTATAGTAAGGACTAGGCATTTTGCCTAGTCCTTACTGATTGCTTTTATTTATGAACGAATATTTACAGTTTTTTACAAGATTTAGCTATTTAATAATTTAGAAATTTCATCCACCATATCGTTAATAGTTTTGGCTTGATTAGCAACTTCTTCTGTATTTTTAGCATTGCTTTCAGCCATAGCTCTTATAGAAACGAATTGTTGATTTTCATCTCTAATACTTTCGGCAATATCCTGATTGATATCTACAGTTTGTTTTATGATATCAGATTGACGCTTGATGGCTTTGTTCATTTCTGAAACTGCAGCAACAGAATCATTAAGCATTACACTCATGTCTGCTACATCGCCAAAGACCTTCTTGAATTGTTCATTTTGTTCTTCAAGTTTTGAGGCGTTTTTCTCAACCTGGCTTGTAATTTCCCTTACATTCATTTGAACTCTATCAATTACTTCGCCAACATCATTTAATGAATTTGATGTACTTTCTGCAAGTTTACCAACTTCTGTTGCCACAACTGCAAAACCCTTTCCAGCTTCACCTGCACGTGCTGCCTCGATCGACGCATTCAAAGCAAGTAAACTGATTGAAGAAGATATTCCCTGAATAAGTTCCAATGTAGTTCCGATTTCTTCAACTGCATTTGACAGACGTTCTGCAATATCTGTTGTGGTGGCCATTGAATCTGAAACATCAGAGTTAATTCCTTGTAAATCATTAAGAGCTTTTTCATTTTCGTTTGATTTAACAAGTAAATTATCTGAGGTATTTTCTACCTTCTCAACATTTTCGATTACAATACTTTCTACATCACTTAGTTCTGAAAGATTTGCCATACTGTCATCAGCTTTGGTACCAAGCATATTACTATTCTCTACTAAATCATCACTTGTGGCTGATAATTCTTCAGCTGAAGCACTTTCATTTGAGGCGATATCAAGTAGTGCAGTACCTGCTGAAACCATCTTTTCAGAAATAGACCTTACAGCATTCATTACACCAACAACCTTCTTGTTGTTTTCTTCAAGTTCATCTTTTTTAGCATTTACGAGGAAATAAGAAACAAAGAAAACAAACAATGTTATGCCGGCCAAAGATATAGTTAATCCAACAATACACATTATTATATCAGTCACATATAATTCGTCTTTTGCAGGAAGAAGTTGTGAGCCTCGAACTATCCATCCACTAATAAGGGAAATAATACAAATTCCTCCGGTTGTCAATAACTGTTTTATATCAAGGAAAAATCCGATTAGTGTTAGAAAGAATGCTAAGAATCCCCAGAAATTTCTAGTTGGGCACATATAAACAATATAAGTCCATTGAATAATAAGTACGCCGGAACAAAAAATTTTGCCTAGCTGTAATTTTCCATCTATTAGATAGCCCTCTTCATTAAATGATGTTTTTAGTATAAGCATTCCACAAATTAAAAAACAAACATCCATAATGGCGAAACAGATTACAGCAATCCATTGCATATCTTTGTAAAAGCCTAACAATTTCTCAGTAATGAACATACATGTTGCAAACATACATGCTCCTGTCAACGCTATAATACCCCATTTAAATACCGCTGAAAGATATACTTCGAATGCTGATTTCTTATTACTCATGTACTAAAACCTCCTTACATCATCATTTAAAGTAATTTTATCAGCAGATTATGATAAAAGTGTTAAACATTATCCTAAAACTTGTAGGATAATTAAAAAGAAGACCTCTTGTTGACTAAACAAGAAGCCTTCATTTTTGATCAAAGTATTCCGATTTGTCGATTGCAACTAACGTTAGCATAGACTAACTCAATGTGATATTATTAGTTAAGACATAGGCTATGCAAATCCAATGGCTAGTAATATTTACATGTGCTGTGAGATAGATTACTATACAACAGCTGCTAAACATGGTGTTTTACATAGGGACTATACTCTTGCTACTGGAGGTGCTATCTGCGATTATTGGATTGTTCCAGATATAACTTCCAATAGAGATTCGGCAAACTTTTTATGCCCATCAATTGAAAAATGAACTCCGTCGTACCCCATCTCGATATTCCATTCACTAGCATCGAAGGTGGTGATGTCATATTGTTTTGCTAGTTCGAGGAAGCGCTGGTTCATCTCGATGCAGCAATCGTGATAACGCTGCATTTCTGGTTCCATTACTTTGATGTAAGGTGGAGCTATTAGGATGAACTGAGCTTTACAGTTTTCTTTGACATAGCTTAGGATTCTATCAAGCTTTGTCACAGCTAGCTCTACGTTAGGATTGTAGGTTAGCAATATGTCATTGGTACCAAGCATCATTACAAAGATATCCTCTGCTGAAAGGTCAGTGATAAGGTTGGTGAAGTAGCCATACTCTATCGATGGAAGCTGGCGACCGTTCATTCCTTCCTCGATGACATCATAGTTATCTTTTAGGGCTTCCTTTACATGTGTAGTCCAACGTATTTCTGCTGGATATCTACCACCCAAGAAGCCTCTTGGATCATAGCCATATGTATTTGAATCTCCAAATAGAATTAGTTTTTTCATTGATTTACCTCATTTGACACCCAGGTGAAGCCTTTTGCTGTACGAATATCAGCATCTTTAAAGTGATTGCCATCATTCCACTCTAGGGTAGAAGCTAACTCTTTTGACTGATAATAATCACTGAGCTCTCTAATACAGTTCCCAACAGTAGACATAATTTGATTTTTAGCCTTCTCTTCTTTATCACCCAAACTTAGATAGACATGGTTAGCACAAATATCCTTACTCTTAGCATACTCAAGAAAATTAGGGAACCATACTGAAGGAGAAGCTGCAGCTATTGCTGTGAAAGCATTTGTCTGGTAGGCACTCCAAAGAGCAAATAAGCCGGCAAGAGAATAGCCACCCAGAATGATAGGGATATCTTGTGAAATATCATATTTTGTCATAACTGTAGGAATGAGCTCATTTATCACAAAGGCCAGTGTTTCCTTAGCCCCGTCACCAAAACCTTCTTTTCCCAAAACAGGTGGTGCAGGCCAAGGGGATAAATCTTTGTTCCAGTCATTGACACTAAAGGCAATAAGAATAAAAGGTTTATCTGTATGCTCTGTGATATATTTTGTTTCAGAGTCTAGCATCTCGTAATCATGGGGGTCTACTGGCTGAACAAGTACAACCTCTGGGGCTTCATCCATAAATGCTATGCAGTTCGTTGTTTGTATTTGAAAATTCTCTTTAACCATTTCAAAACTCCATATGAATTATATTTGATAAATTGACAAGATTGACACTTTCATGTGCTTTCTTGCAAAATCTAAATCAAATTCAATGCCTTATTTATTATAGGTTAAATTGTAGTTGGTTGCACGCTTAATATGATGGTGCTTATCTATTCCTATGGTGTATCCTTTAGACAGCTTGTAAATACAGACTTTGTAGCTATCGAGCTCATTCGTGCTATCGCGGGTTCTATTGGAATCATCGGAACAGTGCCTTGCGTAGCAGGCGTGGCTGCATATTTGTTCTCAAAAAATAAAGTGTGAAATTTTTTTGAATTTTATTTTAAATGGTTGAAAAATGATTTCTACCCTCATATAATTTTTGACGTTGTCGCAAAAATTATACGAGGGTATTTATTTTGAAAATTATAGTTTTTTTAGAACGAATCTCACTTGCTTTTATTATATCTTTATTGGTTGGTTTCTTTGGCTCTGGGAAAAAAGTCGAAGCAGCAGAGCTACCAAATTATGCAATTTATGTAAATCGCGCAGCTAACTGCGTAACTGTATACAGCAAGGATGAGCAGGGGATGTATACTGTTCCTGAAAGATCCTTTTTGTGCTCAGTAGGTCGTAATATAGAAGATACACCAACAGGCTTGTTTCAGACTACAGATTATTATGAGTGGAGAAAGCTTTTTGGAAATACTTATGGAAGATATGCAATTCGTTTTAACGGTCATATTCTTTTCCATTCAGTACCTTATAGTCAGCCAAGCGTAGATGCGCTTTATGGAGATGCCTTTAATATGCTTGGTGAAGGGGCATCTGCAGGATGTGTACGTATGGCAGTTGCCGATTTGAAGTGGATTTATGATAACTGCAAAGTTGGAACTTATGTAGTTGTATATGATGATTTGGAAAATCCGGGACCACTTGGTAAGCCTAATGCTGTAAAAATCAATCTTGAGACTGGATATGGGAACTATGATCCTACAGAGGTAGCTGCATACAATCCATGGGTTTACATAAATCCAACACAGTATCTAAAGCAGGACAATGGCGATGGTATTGTATATGCCTATAAAGGTGTAAATTACGAGACCCTTAAGGATTATATTGGTCTTAAAGATAGCAATGGTGCAGACATTGAAAAATGGAATTACAGCTTGGAGTTAAATGGAAAGTATGATTTAAATACTCCTGGCACATATACTGTTTGGGTGACTGGTAAGGCAAACTCTGGATTGGCTAGTCAGCAACAGTATACAGTAGTAATAATGTAAGGTTTTTTCATTGAAAAGAAGGGTCTTCTATGGTACAATCGGAGAGGTTTTGAAAATCAATCTGGTTGTAACGAAGGAGAATCGTTTATGGAAAGCTACAAGTCAGAATTTATAGAGTTTATGGTGGAGGCAGACGTCCTTAAGTTTGGTGATTTTACACTGAAGTCAGGGCGAAAGTCTCCTTTTTTTATGAATGCAGGAGCCTATGTAACAGGCAGCCAGCTTATGCGCCTTGGTGAGTATTACGCAAAGGCTATTCACGATGCCTATGGGGATGATTTCGATGTTCTTTTTGGCCCAGCATACAAGGGCATTCCACTTGCTGTAATCACAGCAGAAGCCTTTCACAGATTATATGGTAAGGAAATTAAATATTGCAGCAATCGTAAAGAGGAAAAGGATCACGGTGCTGACAAGGGTGGCATCCTTGGCTACAAGATAAAGGATGGCGACAGAGTTGTCATGATAGAGGATGTTACTACCTCAGGAAAGAGCATGGAGGAGACAGTTCCAATCGTACGTGCTCAGGGTGATGTTACTATCGTTGGTCTTATGGTTTCTCTCAATCGTCAGGAGTTTGGTCTTTCTGGAGACAGAAGCAAGACAGCCCTTGATGAGGTTGCAGAGACATATGGATTTAAGACTGCAGCTATCGTTTCTATGGACGAGGTTGTGGAGCATCTTTGGAACAGAGAGTGCCAGGGACGTGTAGTTATTGATGACGAGATGAAGTCACGCATTGATGCATATTATAAGGAATATGGAGTTCAGTAATGGGAAGAATTCGTCCACATAGACGCAACTCTTACGGCAATCAGCTAAAGGCTCTCCCAATGGAGGCGATGTATGCTGCAGGAGTTTCTGTTTTTTCATTAGTAATATATGGGGCTGTTATGGGTGTTTCTGTCTATATGGCAGGTGAGACACCTAAGTTTGTTGGTGGCATAGGAATGCTGGGATGCTTCCTGGCAATTGCTGCGTTTCTTTATAACGTGGCCCAAATGAAAACTAAGACAGAGCTTAAATATAGACTTATTTGTTTGGCTGTCAGCACTTTAGCTATGGCCATATGGGTAGGCACATTTATTTTAGGAATGGTTAATTAAGGAGTATTATGAGCAAGACATTTTACATTGAAAATGATGATATTTTAGAGCGCTACGAATTAGTTACAGAGCGCATCTCTACTATTAAAGAGGATAAGGATTTACCTGAGAAGCTTCAGGCTTATTTTAACCAGGTGGCAGAGTTTATCATGGCTGTAGAGCCAGTTTTAGATAAGGCTGTTGCTGGTGAGCTTGAGGGACGCTCACTTGAGGAGTGTAAGGCAGACCACGACAGAATCTTTGCTATCTATAAGGCAGGCACATATGAGAACAGCTTCCTTTGCCCTACATACGCTGTAGAGCAGCTTGGTGAGCAGCTTGGTGGTCCACTTTCTGCAATCTACTACAAATTAACAGACATGATTCGAGCAGCTTTTGCTGGACGTCTTGATATATTCACTATTTACTGTGAGCTTTTCATGCAGGTTTATGGTGTTTGTCAGGTGGAGAGTGAAGACAAGTTCCGCAGAGAGGATATTCTTTCTGCAATGGCTTCATTCAAGCATGATTATTGCACAATCTTTACTGGTGAAGTATTTATTGAGATGATTGATCCAGAGTATGATTTCTATTCAAATATTATTATGAAGTCTGATCTTTCTGATGATAGATATCTCTATAGATATGGTATGTACATCAGTGATAACGAGCTTAAGATGGCGGCACATCTTCGCAGCATGTCAAATGAGGATGTGGTTGCTATGGCTCGCACATATGTGGAAGGCTACATCAAGGGCTTCGAGGTTTGTGGAAAAGATATCTCAATCAAGGACACAGTTGGTGTACATGCACCAGCAGGCTTCGAGCTTATGACTCGCGAAGCAATCAAGCTTTTCAACGAAGCAGGTCTTGCTTCTACAGTTCGTTTTGGTGGAGCTACAGGTCGTAATCTCTTCTCTACTGTTCCTAACAAGCAGTGCGAGTACGACCACAAGGATGACAGAGCTTATGTTTGGGAAAAGGGGCTTGCAGACAGAATCCTTGAAGTTACAAAGAATACTTATGAAAAGAATAAAGAGCTTGCTGCAGTATTTGGTGGCCCAGCTGTAATAGAGACATTCGGTGATGCACCATTTGAGCCAAAGAACTATCCAGCTAACGCTCAGTATAATGATAAGCAGAATGAGCTTAACGTATACTTCATGAGCCAGAGTGGACAGATTACAAATCAGTACATTCACGGTGATGAGCGTAGCTTCACAATCATCGCTTATCCAATTCCAGAAATCGGTGACAAGTTCAATGAAATCTTCAACGAGACTGTTGCTGTAAATACAATGGATTACGAGCTTTACAAGAACATTCAGCAGCACATTATTGATGTGCTTGATCAGGGTGAGACAGTTCATATTACAGGTCGAGGGGATAACCACACAGACATTACTGTAAAGCTTCATCATCTTGATGATCCTTCAAAGCAGACTAATTTCGAAAACTGCGTTGCAGATGTAAATATTCCTGTTGGTGAGGTATTCACATCACCTGAGCTTGAGGGCACAAATGGTGTGCTTCACGTTACACAGGTTTACTTAAATGAGCTTTGCTACAAGAACCTTGAAATGAAGTTCGAAGACGGCAAAATCGTTTCTTATAACTGCAGCAATTTTGATACAGAAGAAGAGAACAAGAAGTACATCTTCGACAACGTTCTTTTCAAGCATGAGACACTTCCAATCGGCGAGTTCGCTATTGGAACAAACACAAGAGCATTTGTAATGGGACAGAAGTACGACATCGCAGATAAGCTTCCAATCCTCATTGCAGAAAAGACTGGTCCTCACTTTGCAGTAGGTGATACCTGCTATTCTCATTCAGAGGATGTACCTATGTACAACCCAGACGGCAAGGAATGCATAGCACGTGACAACTCATGCTCACTCCTTCGTAAAACAGATATTTCTAAGGCATATTTTAACTGCCACACAGATATAACAATTCCTTATTATGAGCTTGGTGATATCACAGTCACTACAGCTGATGGCCGCCAGCTTGAAATCATCCGTGAGGGTCGTTTCGTAGTGCCAGGAACTGAAGAGTTAAATAAAGTATTTGAGTAATGGAGGATAATGAAATGGCAACTGTATCAATTGTAATGGGAAGCGACAGCGATATGCCTGTAATGGCTAAAGCTGTTGAAGTTTTAGAGCAGTTTGGGATTGATTATGAGATCAGAATCATCTCAGCTCATCGTGAGCCAGACATCTTTGTAGAGTACGCTAAGACTGCAAAAGATAGAGGCGTTAAGTGCATCATTGCAGGCGCAGGAAAGGCAGCACATCTTCCAGGTATGTGTGCAGCTGTTTTTGAGGGCCCAGTTATCGGTATCCCTATGAAGACCAGCGACCTTGGTGGAGTGGACTCTCTCTACTCTATCGTTCAGATGCCTACAGGTGTACCTGTAGCTACAGTTGCCATCAACGGAGGAGCCAATGCAGGTATCCTCGCAGTTAAGATGCTTGCCATGAATGACGTTGCACTCGCAGCGAAAATGCATAACTTCATCGTAGAGCAGAAGGAGTCCGTGGAGGCGAAGGATTCAAAATTACAGAATGAGGGTTACAAAGCATTTTTGTAGATAGGTAAAGGAAGCTCCTTAGGGAGTTTCCTTTTATTTATATTAAATAAGGTTATAAAAGGAGAGAAACATGGATTACAAGAGTTCAGGAGTAGATATTGAGGCAGGATATGAGTCAGTGGAGCTCATGAAGAAATTCGTTAAGGGTACAATGAGACCTGAGGTTTTAGGTGGCCTTGGCGGCTTCTCAGGCGCATTTGATCTTAGCGCTATCAAGAACATGGATGAGCCAGTACTTTTATCTGGTACAGATGGTTGCGGCACAAAGGTTAAGCTTGCCTTCCTTATGGATAAGCATGACACAATCGGTATTGATGCAGTTGCAATGTGCGTTAACGACGTTGCATGTGCAGGTGGCGAGCCACTTTTCTTCCTTGATTATATTGCTTGCGGAAAGAACATCCCAGAGAAGATTGCAACAATCGTAAGTGGTGTTGCAGAAGGATGTAAGCAGTCTGGCTGCGCCCTTGTAGGTGGTGAGACAGCAGAGCACCCAGGTCTTATGCCTGAGGAGGAGTATGATCTTGCAGGTTTTGCAGTAGGTATCGTAGATAAGAAGGACATCATCACAGGTGAGAACCTTAAGGATGGTGATGTACTTATCGGTATGGCATCTACTGGTGTTCATTCAAATGGTTTCTCTCTTGTTCGTAAGATTTTCGAGATGACAAAGGAAAGTCTTGATACATATTATGATGAGCTTGGCTGCACTCTAGGTGAGGCACTCATTGCACCAACACGTATTTACGTTAAGGCTCTTAAGGCAGTAAAGGATGCAGGCGTTCGTGTAAAGGCTTGCTCACATATTACAGGTGGCGGTTTCTATGAGAATATTCCACGTATGCTTCCAGAGGGTAAGCGTGCTGTTGTTGAGAAGGACTCTTATGAGGTTCCTGCAATCTTTAAACTTATGGCTGCTAAGGGTAACGTATCTGAGCAGATGATGTACAATACCTACAACATGGGACTTGGTATGGTTGTTGCTGTAGATCCAGCTGATGTTGATAAGACAATGGAAGCTATGCGCTCTGCAGGAGATACACCTTATGTAGTTGGTAAGATTGTAGACGGTGAAAAGGGAGTAGATTTAGTCTAATGAAAATAGCAGTTTGTGTATCAGGCGGAGGTACCAATCTTCAGGCTATTATCGACGCCATTGATAATGGAACAATCCATAATACTGAGATTGCTGTCGTAATCTCAAATAATAAAAATGCATATGCATTGGAGCGCGCTGAAAAAGCTGGCATTGAAGGTGTTTGCATCAGCCCTAAGGATTTTGCCAGCCGCGTGGAGTTCAACAAAGCATTCCTTGAGAAGCTTGATTCTTACAATGTTGATTTAGTTGTATTGGCAGGATTCTTAGTTGTAATCCCACCAGAGATGATTCGTAAATACGAATATAAAATCATCAATATTCATCCATCACTTATTCCAAGCTTTTGTGGTACAGGATATTATGGTTTGAAGGTTCATGAAGGCGCTCTTGCTCGTGGTGTAAAAGTCACTGGAGCTACCTGTCACTTTGTGGATGAAGGCACCGACACAGGCCCTATTATCTTACAAAAGGCGGTAGAGGTTCTTGAAGGCGACACACCAGAGGTTCTTCAGCGCCGTGTCATGGAACAGGCCGAGTGGATTATCATGCCTAAGGCTATTGATCTAATAGCGTGTGGTCGAGTACGTGTTAATGCTGGAAAAGTTTATATTGATTAAATGAGCTTGTAGCTATCAATCTCTAAGTGTTGCACAGCGAGATGTGTTAATCGAGCGGAGCAATATCTTAGGATTGAGAGCGTAACAAGCGGAATAGGAGAATAAGTATGAAGGTTTTAATCGTAGGTAGTGGCGGCCGCGAGCATGCCATAGCTTTGGCAGTGTCTAGAAGCCCACAAGTAGATAAGATTTACTGCGCACCAGGAAATGCAGGTATTGCAGAGCTTGCAGAGTGCGTTGACATCAAGGCGATGGAGTTTGATAAGCTTGTAGCTTTTGCAAAAGAGAAGGAAATCGACCTTACTGTAATCGGTATGGATGACCCACTTGTAGGTGGTGTTGTAGATAAGTTTGAGGAAGCTGGTCTTCGTTGCTTTGGTCCTAGAAAGAATGCAGCCATCATCGAAGGTTCAAAGGCATTCTCTAAGGACTTGATGAAGAAGTACAATATACCAACTGCAGGTTATGAGAATTTCACAGATCCAGAGGCCGCTTTAAAGTATCTTGAGACAGCTAAGTACCCAATCGTTTTAAAGGCAGATGGTCTTGCTTTGGGTAAGGGTGTTCTTATCTGCGAGAATCATGAGCAGGCTGTTGCAGGCGTAGCAGAAATCATGACAGACAAGAAGTTTGGTGAAGCTGGAAACACAATGGTTATCGAGGAATTCATGACAGGCCGTGAGGTTTCAGTACTTTCCTTTGTAGATGGAAATACAGTAAAGATTATGTCATCAGCACAGGATCATAAGCGCGCAGGTGATGGAGATACAGGTCTTAACACAGGTGGTATGGGTAACTTCTCACCATCTCCATTCTTCACAAAGGAGATTGAGGAGTACTGCCAGAAGAATATCTTCCAAGCTACTGTTGATGCCATGAAGGCAGAGGGCAGACCATTCAAGGGTGTTATCTTCTTCGGACTTATGCTAACAGAGGATGGTCCTAAGGTACTTGAGTACAATGCTCGTTTTGGTGACCCAGAGGCACAGGTAGTTCTTCCAAGATTAGAGAACGATATTATCGATGTATTTAATGCCTGCATCGATGGTACACTTGATAAGATTGATTTGAAGTTTTCTGATGAGGCTTGTGTATGCGTAGTACTTGCTTCAGATGGTTATCCAGTAGCATACAAGAAAGGCTTCCCTATCACTGGCTTTGAGAAGTTCAATAACAAGGATTACTATTGCTTCCATGCAGGAACAGCAAAGAACGATAAGGGCGAAATAGTAACAAACGGTGGTCGTGTCCTTGGAATTACAGCTCTCGGCAAGGATTTAGTAGAAGCTCGTGCCAAGGCATACGAGGCAACCGAGTGGATTGAATTTGAAAATAAATATATGCGTCATGACATTGCAAATGCGATACTCGATGTAGACACATGTAACAATTAGAACGAGGTACAGTGGGAGTACCCACTTATCTATAAGTTTATAATTTCTGTGGGTACACTTTACTTGTTAGTGTACCCACTTTTTGTACAGTGATTTTATCCATGGGTACGCTTCAACTACGATTGTACCTACTGTTCGACATAGTCCTGCTATCCATGGGTACGCTTCAACTACGATTGTACCTACTGTTCGACATAGTCCTGCTATCCGTTGGTACATTTCAACTACCGGCGTACCCACTGTTTGGGATAGTCTTGTTATTCGTGGGTACAATTTAACTAACACTGTACCTACCTAACAAATAGATTATATAATTAGTGGGTACTAAGAACGTTTACGGGGGAATCTACAGCTCAAGATTTAATTGCTAAGGAAAGCAAATAATAAAAGGTCCTGGCCTGGTTAAAGGCTAGGACCTTTTTGTCTAATGGTAAATTTTATTCTTCTGTATCATCCTTGAAGAAAGAAATCTCACTGTTAAGCTTTTCAGCTATGTTCTTCAAATCAGATGCAGAATCTGCAAGACTTGAAACTATCTGTGTAACTCGGTTACCTGTTGTTTTACTTGTGATGATGTTAGAAACAACAGGTTTTCCTGTAGCCATAGCATCTATGAAGTAATTGTAAAAAAAATATGATTTCCTGCCTTGCATTCGGCTCCTTGAGTATGATATATTAGATGAGTCGATGAGCCGACAAACGCATATTATTTTCCTAGCAGAAGCGCAGGAAAATGATATGCCCAAAACTGGCCATTGCCGAAGGCAATTATCAATGCCAGTTTATCATTGTTTTATTTGCTTGATTTATGCGGATGTGGCGGAATTGGCAGACGCGCTAGATTTAGGTTCTAGTGTCCCCGACGTGCAGGTTCAAGTCCTGTCATCCGCATTAAGCACTAGGAAGATTTCCTAGTGCTATTTTTTTATGAGGAGAATAATATGTTAGGAAAAATGTTAAAAAAGAAGATAGCAGTTGCTCTTACAATAGCAATGGCTGTCAGCTTGGTGCCTTCTGTTCCAGTTTCTGCAGCAAGCACATTAATCCCAAATGGCTGGTACTATATCAAAAATGTAAGCAGCCAGAAATACGTTGAAGTTGCTGGGGGAAAAGATGCAAACGGTGCAAACGTTCAGCAGTATCAGGGTATAGGAAACGCATCTCAGAGATGGTATGTTTCAAATGTCGGAGACAACTACATCACCTTAAAGAGCGGTCTTGATAGTGGCAGAATGATGGACGTTGTTAATGGTTCTAAGACCAGCGGCACTAATGTTCAGATTTATCAGGCAAATGGTGCTGATGCACAGGTTTTCAAGGTAAAGCACAGAGGTAATAAGGAATATACTCTTTCTGCCAAGTGTTCAGGAAATAAGATGGCTCTTACAGTAAGCGGCACATCAAATGGCGGAAATGTTTACCTTTCATCATCTAAGGGTAATGCAAATCAGTTATTCAAGTTCGAGAGCATTAGTTCTTCTTCAGAGAATCCTTCAAAGGGAGAGGATAAGAACAAGGATAAAGATAAAGACAAGAATAAAGATAAGGGCAACGGCTCAGGAAACCAGGGCGGTAATGGCTCAGGAAATGGTTCAGGAAATCAGGGTGGTAACAACTCAGGTTCTCAGGAGCCTGTGGTATCTGGCAACTCTATCGAGGTTAAGAATGGTGGAACTACACTTTCAGCTGCCCTTAGCAAGGCAAAGTCAGGTACTACTATCGTAATCAACGGTACAGTTAAGTCTGGAGCTGTAAAGGTTCCTGCAGGTGTTCATATCTCAGGAAAGAATAATGCAGTAATTGATTTCTCATCTACTTCAGGTAGCAATGGAAGAGGTCTTACCTTTGAGGGAAATGGAAGCAAGGTTTCTAATATTACTGTAAAGAACGCATCAGATAACGGTTTGTATATCACAGGTTCTAACAACACCTTTACAAGCGTAGAGGCTTGCTACAATCAGGATGCAGGCTTCCAGGTTTGTAACGGTGGTGCCTACAACAAATTCATCAAGTGTCACTCACACCACAATGCAGATGCAAAGGGTGAGAATGCTGATGGTTTTGCTAACAAGCTTCACTCAGGTGAAGGCAATTACTACGAAGAGTGTATCGCAGATTACAACAGTGATGATGGCTGGGACTGCTATGCAGCTCACGGCGCTGTAACACTTGTTAATTGCCAGGCAAACTTCAATGGATACTGTAATGGTATCTATGGTGATGGTAATGGCTTTAAGATGGGTGGTGTAGATAACAAGACTCCTGGTCAGAAGGCACACCTTGATCCATTAAAGCATACACTTACTGGCTGCTCTGCAAAGGGGAACCTTGCATCAGGTTTTGATAGAAACAATCAGAGTGGTGTAGTTACAATGAAGAATTGTACAGCTGATTCTAATAAGAAGAACAACTACAACTGGCCTGCATCTGGAAAGCCATCGGCACTTGGCTACCAGGTAACTTTCGGAAAGGCTCAGATTATTGATTGTAAGTCAATCAACGGAAAGAACAATATTAGTGGCGCAGTACTTTCAGGAAGATGCAGCGGCTTCTAAGATTACAGAATAGACGAATATAAAAAGAAGAGCACAGGCCTCACATGGCGCTGTGCTCTTTTTAAGGTTTGCGCGCCATGGGCGCGCTCTAACGCAATGTCATTAACTTTAGAGTATTTCTTACAAAAATCAAAGTTTTTAATGATGGTAAGGAGGATGATTGTACGGAAAAAATATTTTTGGACATGCAAAATAGGCAGGAATATACCCCCTGCCTGTTGCAGATATGTATTAGTTGAATTAAGACAATCTATAATTAAAACTCATAACAGAACGATCTTTCTTCTTGCGTCGGATTGCTTTTCTGTTTGGACGAATAGGTGTCAAATATTTAGACAAAAGATTTTTGATTGTTTTGCAGCTAATCTTTCCCTTGATAAATAGTCTAGATGCATGAATTGC